>CAYQYJ010000102.1:0-5425 GCA_964421605.1 uncultured Ardenticatenaceae bacterium
CCCTTCTAAACATTATCTTAAGGCCTACAGGATGATGAACTATGACCCGATATGATGCTATTATCATTGGATCAGGCTTCGGTGGAGCGGTGACCGCCGCCAAGCTGACGCAGGCAGGGGCGCGGGTGCTGCTGCTGGAACAGGGTCACCGCTGGCGCACGCCGCAAACCGCCAGCGAAAAGATAGAGCGTGACGGCGACGCCATTGTCAACAAATGGAACGTCAACGACCCGCAAACGGGGTTTCCCATGTCTCCTGGCGATTCAGATGCCTGGGGCAATCCCAATTATGTCTTGCAGCAAAACACCGATTTGAAATATATCCTCTATCGCTTCCCTGGCAGCAACAACTACAGCGGCGGCTTGTTTGAGGACTACGACAGCCAGCTAAACCCCTTTGGTTCGGCGTCGCGCTTCTTCGTCACGGTAGGGCGGGGGTATGGCGGCGGCTCGCTGGTCTACAGTATGATCCATTTGCGCGCGCCCAGCGAAACGTTCATGGCTGCCGAAAACGGCGGCGTCATCTGGCCCGCAGCCTATGACCGCACAGCCCTCAATCCGTACTATGATCGCATTGAGCAACTATTTCCCATCTGGCAGTTGTCCTACGACAGCGACAATCCACGCCAGGTGTCCAAACGGTCGTCTGTGGTGGCGCATGCGTTTGCCCATGCCGGCATTTCCTGCGACCCTATCCGCTTGAACCTGTGGGGCGACCGTTTTGCCCAAGACACCGAACCGTTCTTCATGAATCAGTTTGGCGTACCTGTGCATCGCTGTACGGGCTGTGGCTTTTGCACCTTTGGCTGCATCTTCCAGGCCAAAGGCGCCCTCCCCACCAACTACCTGGCTCTGGCGGAGCAAACAGGCAACCTGACCGTGCGCACCGACGCCCGCGCCTGGAGCGTGCGTCCTGCTTCTGCTGGCTACCTGGTCGAGTGGCGCGACTGGCGCACGGGAGAGACGCAGTCCGATCTGGGCGGCGTGGCCGTCATCAGCGGCGGAGCCATTGGCAGCCCCGAACTGCTGCTGCGCAGCCAGATGATGGGGTACCTGCCCGACATCAGCCCACACACGGGCCATCACATTTCGGGCAACGGCGATGCCGCTTTTGGTATCTTCTTTAATAATTTGCCGGCAGATTTCAAAGCGGAGCTGTTCAAAGGTTCCATCATGAACCTGGTTTCCTATGACCCCTGGCTCAACCCGCCCAACGGCATCCGCTTTATCTTGCAAGACGTGAGCACGCTCCCCGTTGGCGTGAGTAAGTTCCCCGTGCGACGGCAGCAAGGCGGCATCGAGCCGCGCGCCCTGGACGCCTGCAACACCGACCCCAATCAGGGGGCGCAGCTTTACTGGGGGCGCTACTTTAAGGCGTTTCTGAAAGAACATTATGCCCAGGATGTGCTGGCGCTGGCTTCCATTGGACTGGACGCGCCCGATGGACGAGTCCAGGTAGATGATCAGGGCGAAGCGCACATCAGTTGGACCACGCCGCTGGTGGCGGGTAATCGCACATTCGATCTGATTCAGGCAGCCGCGCAGTTAGTCGAGCAAATTGCCGGCGCCAGCCCGCACAATGGCGAACGACTGTGGGCGCAAACCTGGGACGACCTGCGCCGTTACACCTCGGTGCATCCCGTAGGCGGCTGCCGCATGAGCGACAATGGGCCCACCGGGTTTGGCGGCGGCGTGGTAGACGCCAATGGTCAGGTATACAACTACCCTGGCCTTTACGTCATTGATGGCAGCGTCATGCCCGGCTCCGTTGGCGTCAACCCCTCACACACCATCGCCGCCGTAGCCGAGCGGATGTCTGACATGCTGCTCAATTCATATTGACCAACCAACCAGTAAATCGTGCCGCTCTCTTTAACCGCTTATCGGCCCCACAAAGCGGGCAATTTTGGGCGCGTCTGCGCCCAAAATTGCCCATCACGATTAAGTGCAACGCTACCCATTTCCCCGGCGTGCCGCACTTTCCGGCGCGCCGCACCCGCATCGTTACAATGGGCATTGGCGGGTGCGGACGCGCCCGCCAATGCCCCATAACCCGGCGTCAGCCCCGCCGCAGGCGGGGCTGACGCCAACCGCGCTGCAACGCCAGGCGACAAGATTTCGCCTCATGAGCGCCATTCGTGGCAAGGGACAAACACCATGGCTACCCTTACCGGGCTGAACTACACACGTTATCTGCCGGCGCAACAGGCAGGCCATTACGAAAGCTTCTTCCAACGCGCCAACCACCCCACGCGCCCATTGGCCTTTTGGATCCGCTACACCATTTTTAGCCCCAAAAGACGTCCGGCAGAAGCAGTCGGCGAATTGTGGGCCATCTTTTTCGATGGCGAGCGCGGTCAGCATACTGCCGTGAAGCAGGAATGGCCCATCTCCCAATGTCGCTTTGCCCGCGATCAATTTGCCGTTCAAGTAGGGGAGGCGACGTTGGGACCAATGGCTTTGCGCGGCATCTGCGCTGCCGGCAACCACGCCATTGCCTGGGATTTGCACTATAAGGGAGAGCAGCCGCCCATCTTTTTGTTGCCGCCAAACTTATACGAAGGCGGCTTCCCCAAAGCCAAGAGCCTGGTGGGGCTGCCTCTAGCCGTTTACCACGGGGAGCTAACCGTAGACGGGCAGCCGATTTCCATTGATGGCTGGGTGGGCAGCCAGAACCACAACTGGGGCAGCCAGCATACCGATTTGTACGCCTGGGGACAGGTAGCCGGCTTTGACAATGCGCCTGACAGCTTTTTAGAGGTAGCCACAGCCCGTCTCCAGTTTGGGCCTGTGTGGACGCCCCCTTTCACGCCGCTGGCGCTGCGCCACGGCGGGCAGGAATATATCCTGACCGCGCTGGGGCAAAGCCTGCGGTCGCGCGGCGCATTCACCTACTTCCGCTGGACGTTTGCCGCCGAAACGCCGGCAGTCAAAATCATGGGCACGATCTCCGCCCCGCCGGAAGCCTTTGTCGGGCTGCGCTACGGCAATCCCCCTGGCGGCAGCAAGCAATGCCTGAACAGCAAAATTGCCGCCTGCGAGTTGCTGGTGTTGGATAAAACCAGCGGGCAGCAGCAGTCGTTAACCACGGCGCATCGCGCCGCCTTTGAGATATTGACAAACGACACGGCGCACGGCATCCCCCTACAAGTCTGAAGCCTGGCGTCAGATGGCCGAGACAACATTTTTCACAACCAGAGTGGGGTGCGCCACAGAATGGATAACGCGAATTTTCTGACCACTGCCCACTCGCCACGAGTCACTTTTAGGAGTCTTGATGACAGCCTTTCCTGTAACCGCGCGCAACCGTCTGCGCCGTTTGCCCGCGCGTGGCGCTTACGACAAAGCCGCCATCTACCCCATCATTGACGAAGCCCTCATCTGCCACGTTGGTTTTGTGGATGAGGGGCAGCCCTTTGTCATCCCTACCATTCACGGTCGCCAGGAGGATACGCTTTTCCTGCACGGAGCTAAAGCCAGTCGCTTGCTCAAGTACGTGCAGAGCGGACAGCCCGTTTGCGTCACCTTTACCCTGCTAGATGGGTTAGTGATGGCGCGGTCGGTGTTTCACTCGTCCATGAACTATCGTTCGGTGGTGGTTTTTGGCGTAGGACGGTTGTTGGAAGAACGGACGGAAAAGTTGCAAGCGCTGGCGGTGATCACAGAACATGTGGCGCGGGGGCGCTGGCAAGAGGCGCGGCAGCCGACGGAGCAGGAGTTAAACGCCACAGGTATCGCGGCGCTGGCAATGGAGAGCGCCTCGGCTAAAATACGCAGCGGGCCACCTGTAGACGACGAGGCGGATTATGATCTGCCAATCTGGGGGGGCGTGCTACCGCTGCGGCAGCAGGCGTTAGAACCGGTGGCGGATGGGCGAGTGAAGGAAGGGGTGGTAGTGCCGGCATCTCTGCGCCACTACCACCGCAAGTAGGGGCGTATCGCATACGCCCGATTAGATCAGCAAAACGGGCAAAAAGACATCGGCTTTGGGCAATTTTGGGCGCAGACGCGCCCAAAATTGCCCATCACGGGTCAGTGCAGCGCTACCGGTTTGAACTTCAAACCTTGCTAACGCCCCGCCAGGAACGTGGCAAAGGTCTGCTCATACGTCGCCAGGTCGGCGGGATTGGGCAGCAGCGCCGCCACCTGACTCATGTCCAGCGCCTCCTGGTTAGCCAGATAATAAGTGATGCCAAATGCCACCAGCGCTTCCCCAGGGGTGAAGTTACAGTGCTCATACCGGTTGATGGGCATGTTAAAGCGCATATCCCGATTGCCAGCCAGACCCAGCTTGCGCCCATACAGCGGCTCATGCCAGTAAGGCACCTGCTGATCTTGCAGCGTGTGCAGCGTTACCAGCGGGATTTGCAGATCGCCCGTGGTCTGGTAATTTTCCAGCTCTATCAAGGCGGCTTCGTCTGCGGCTACGCGCTGCACGGACAGGTTCATCAGCAAATCATTGTCCGATCCCCGATACCAGCGCGTCATGTTGTCAAACGGATTGCCGCCCAACTTCTCATTGGCGTCATTGGTGGCAAAGACGTTGTACCACAGCGCGTCTTCTACGGAGGTTTCCAGCGAGCCGATATAGTCATTGGCATCGTGGGGCATGTTTGTGATCGTGACTAGCTGGTCCAATAAGCCGATATTTGCCTCATCAAAGACCACAGGGTGGATCTGGTTTTCCCAGATATTGCTCCAATCTTCAATGACTTCAGGCGGGATATTGGTCGGGTCGTCTCCTAACAACGCCCCCAGATCGGGGTAAAGGTAGTTGAAGATGACGCGCACGTCGCCAAAGAAGTCAATCTGCCGCTGGAAGTTCCCAATCGGCCCGCACATCGCTGTGCCTGCCGCAAAGATGTCTGGATTCTGCTCCGACAGCAGCGTGGTAATAATGCCCCCTTCGGAAGCGCCGATCAGAAAAACGCGCTCCGGTGTGCCTTCTCGTTCAGCATAGATATTCACCAGGTCCAAAATATCAGCCATGCCTTGCAGCACCGCCAACCCGTTGACGCTGTAGCTGGTGGTGGCAAAGCCAAAACCCAGAGCGTTGGTGATGTCGGGAATGCAGAAGCCATCAATGCAAAGCTGATCTTCGGGGATGCCCACCGGTTCCAGAAAATCTACGTAGCCATGCGCCCAGATAACAAGCTGGTTGTTGTAATGCCAGGCCGGGGGCATACAAATGCGGTAAAAGGCACCACTGTCTTGCTGCCCATCTTCCTCATCACACTCACTCAGCCCACCGCTGATCACGGCGGCTGGTTTGACGGGTTTGTGGCTGGCGGCGGCAAAAACCGCCGTATCCGCCGCCGCCGGCCGAGCCGCGGCTATGCTCACCAATGCCAACATGAGGGCCAAAACCAAAAGGGAAAATCGTCTCATCACTATTACCTCTCTCCTTACATAAATGGAGCGCCAGC
>CAYQYJ010000102.1:5525-10415 GCA_964421605.1 uncultured Ardenticatenaceae bacterium
GGCAGCCGGCGCTCCGGTTTCATTGATTGTGGTTTGCCCGTGCCTGGGCAACTCCGTTTATTTGATGCCGTCCATCAAACTGGCAGCTTGCGTGAAACTTACCGCAGCGTCAGGCCATATTGATCAGCCAACCGCAGCAGGTCTGCCTGATCCACCGCGTCCGGCAGCAGCCTCGAAATCTGCGCCAGAGCAGGCACGTCGTCGCCAGCCATGCTCAGCATTTTGAAAAAGGCGATCAAGGCTTCTGGAACGGTGAAGTTGCAATGCTCGTAACGGTCGGCGCGAATGTGGAAGTACAGGTCGTTGGAACCGGCGGCGTCAATTTTCTGCTGGTACAGGGTCTCATGCCAGTATGGCACCTGTTGGTCCAGCGTCGTATGCAGCGTCACCAGCGGGATTTCCAACTCGCCAGAAGTCTGGTAATCCCGCTCAATAATGAGTCGCGCCAGCGGATCAGCCTGTACCCGCTGGACACCATCATTCAGGGCGTCGTCGTCTAGCGAACCTGTATAGATGCGATACATGTTGTGGTAGGGCTGTAAGGGATACAGTCTGCTGCCCAGGGTGTAGGCGGCATCGTTGCTGGCGTAGACGTTATAGCGGAACAAATCCATGATAGATTGTTTGATGGAGTCGTCGAAATTCATTGGGTCAAACGGGATGTTGGCGGTCTGAATTAGCTCCCACAGCTTAGAGGGACTGCCGTCTGCGATAGAGGGCCACCAATTTTCCTCAAACAGCGTTTCAAAGTTTTCCATCCCATAAACCCACAGCGGATAAGGCACAATGACCTGCTCTGGAAAGTGTCCGGGGTAGAAATAATTGTAAAGGACGCGGAAGTCGCCGAAGTAGCCGATTTGCTTGTCAAAATCACCAATGGGTCCACACATGGAAAGACCAGCCGATAGCAAATCCGGGAAATCTTCGGTCATCAGGGCAGTAATAATGCCCCCCTCGGAAGCACCAATCAGGTAGATATGAGTGGTGTCTCCTTCGTGAGCGTGGTAATAGTCAATTAGTAGCTGGATATCGGCGATGCCTTCAACGATAGCCAGGCCATTCTTAGGGTAACTGGTGGTGGCAAAGCCATAGCCAAGAGCATTGGCGATTTCGTCAATGCAGGGGGCATTCTCGCCAAAGGGACAGAGCTGGTCTTCGGGGATGTGTATGGGTTCGTCGGGGTTAACATAGCCGTGCGCCCAGATGACAAGCTGCCCATTGTAGGGCGCGTCATCTCCATTGGGCATACAGATGCGGTAAATAGACCCGTTTGGCTGTAACTCGTCATAACATTCTCCCAAAGTGGCATTGTACAAGGGTCTGTCCAGGTGCTTGGCAGTCTGCAATTCAAAGGCAGCGACGGTGGTGTGTGGGGTAGAGATGCCGGCAATTACCAACCCACCCAACAGCGCCGTTAGAACAATAACGAAACGTTTCATGAAATACCTCCTTCGTATGGCGTATAAAATTGTGGGACAGTCGTGATGGAGACCAGAGCGGTGGCAATTAATAACAGTCATTCTGGTCAGCAGCAAGCAGTTGCGAGCAGCAAGTAATTATCCACAAGCGCGGCATCAAGTCAAACGCGCACGCGCACGGTACTCACCCACTTCACCTGGCGCAGCGCGTCGTCTGTCTCTGCCGGCACAATCAAACGCACCAGACCTTGCTCTCGACTGAGCGGCGCGCTATCTAGAGTATCGCTGAGCAGAACAGGCCGCATAATGCCCGGCGCAGTCAACTCGGCAGCCCAAATGCGCGTGCCAAAGCCATCCCCACTGACCACCTCCACCTGCGACCAGAGCTGCGTCGGCGGCAGATACCGCTGTAATAAATCCAGTAAAGCCACGCCGCCAAACGTAAAAGGGCCCGACGCGCCATGTCCAGTGCTGACAATAAAGCAGTTAGACACAGTGGAACGGGGCAAATTCTGTAATTGCGTTGGCGTTATGCGCGCCTGGGCGCCATCGGGCAAAATGAGCCAGAAAGCGGCGTCAGCGCCAGGGGGTTGCGGATTAGGCTCGTGGCTGTGTGGTTGCAAGGGATCGCTGTTCATTTTTATGGTCGTCTCCTGCCTGCCGTTTTCACTTCACCTTTTGCGCCGGCAGGGTTATACTTGCCGTATGTCAATTATAAGCCACACTTCCTCAATACGGCGATGCCTTTTTTTGTTGGCGTTTTTGCTGCTGCCGGCATTGGCCTGCAACTTCCAATCCTCACCCGCCACGCCCCCACCAGCAGAAGTGGCCGTGACCGCTGCCCTTGTGACCCAGGATCAACCTGGCCCCACGCAGACGCCGTTTATTATCGTGGCTACGCCCCCGCCCCTGTCTGAGCAGGATTTACAGGCGTTGGACGTGGAAGAGCAGTTGATCACCAACCTGTACCAGCGAGTCGGCCCTTCTGTAGTGCATATCACCAGCCAGGTGGTGCAGATGACCTTCTTCTTTGGTCCCATGCCCAGCGAAGGCACAGGTTCCGGCTTTGTCATTGACCAGGAAGGCCATATTGTCACCAATTACCACGTCATTGAAGGCGCCAATTCGGTGGAGGTGACGCTCTCTGATCAGACGAAAGTGCCGGCAGAAATCATCGGCACAGACCCGGCCAACGATCTGGCTGTCATTAAGATTGACGTGTCGCCAGAACTACTCACGCCATTGGAAATGGGCAGCGCCGCCGACTTGCGCGTGGGGCAGCGCGCCATTGCCATCGGCAACCCATTTGGCCTGGACCAGACGCTGACGGTAGGCGTCATCAGCGCCCTGGGGCGCCCACTGCAATCCGATAACAACAACACCCTCTTCAGCGTCATTCAAACAGATGCTGCCATTAACCCAGGCAACTCTGGCGGGCCGCTGCTGGACACGCGCGGGCGGCTCATTGGCGTCAATACGGCTGTGCAGCAAAATGCGGAGGGCATTGGCTTTGCTGTGCCCGTCAGTACTGTCAAGCGCGTCGTCCCCGTGCTGATTGAGCGCGGTTACTACCCCCATCCCTGGTTGGGTTTGCTGGGCTACTCCATTGATACCGAACTGGCGCAGACGCTGCGCCTGCCAGTGGATCGGGGCGTATTGGTGGCGCAGTTGTATGAGAATGGCCCGGCGCGGAGTGCCGGCATTCGCGGCGCCCAACAGCAAATTATCGTCGGCAACCGGCGGGTCCTCGTTGGCGGCGACATCATTGTCGCCATAGATGACCAACCCATTGCCAACTGGGACGTCCTGGCGCAATATCTGGAAGAAGAAACCCAGGTGGGCCAGACCATCACCCTGACGCTCTTTCGTGACGAGTCAGAGATACAGCTAGACGTTACCCTGGCTGAACAGCCCCTTCGCTAACACACGCCACGCGCCGCGTATCACTTGCCCCTCATGACTTGCAAACTCCTGGTATAATCACACGCATGGACCAATCAAGAATTCGGAATTTCTGTATTATTGCTCATATTGATCATGGCAAGTCCACCCTGGCTGACCGCCTCTTGCAGCTCACCGGAACCATCTCCGACCGCGAAATGCAGGCGCAGGTATTAGACACCATGGACATCGAACGTGAAAAAGGCGTGACCATCAAAGCCTCAGCCGTGCGCATGTCCTATCTGGCAGAAGATGGTCAGACTTACGAGATGAACCTGATTGACACCCCCGGCCACGTGGACTTTGCTTACGAGGTCAGCCGCGCTCTGCAAGCGTGCGAGGGGGCCATTCTGGTGGTGGACGCCACCCAGGGCGTCGAAGCCCAAACGCTGGCAAATCTCTACCTGGCGATAGAAGCCGACCTGGAATTGGCCCCCGTTGTCAATAAGATAGATTTGCCGGCAGCCCTGCCTGACGATGTGGCTGAAGAAATTGAACACCTGACAGGTATCCCGGCTGAAGACGTTATCCCCGTCAGCGCCAAAACGGGCGCCAACGTCGAGCGCGTGTTGGAAATCATCGTCAAGCGCGTGCCGCCGCCCAAAGGCGACCCCAATGCGCCTTTTCGCGCCCTCATCTTTGACTCCCACTACGACTCCTACAAAGGCGTCATCGCCTACATTCGCGTCGTTGAAGGCAGTATTCAGGGTCGGAACTGGATTTTAATGATGGCTAACGGCGTGACCGCTGAGCCATTGGAAATTGGCATCTTTGGCCCAGAGATGAAGCCTGTAGCCGAACTGACGGCAGGGGAAGTCGGCTACATCGCCACTGGTCTTAAATCGGTGCGCGAATGCCGCGTGGGAGACACCATCACCCTGCGCGATAACCCCGCCGCCGTCCCCCTCCCTGGCTACCGCATGGTCAAGCCTATGGTATTTGCCGGCTTCTACCCCGCCGATAATGAACAATATCAGGACTTAAAGGAAGCCCTGGAGAAACTCCAACTAAACGACGCCTCCCTCGTTTATGAGCCAGAGACCTCCAACGCCCTCAACTTCGGCTTCCGCTGTGGCTTTCTTGGCCTGTTCCACATGGAAATTGTTCAGGAACGGCTGGAGCGGGAATATGATCTGGACATTGTAGCCACAGCCCCCAGCGTGCGCTACGAAGTCGTTATGGCTGCCACGGGCGAAGTGAAAGTGGTGCAAAGCCCCGCCGACTTGCCCGACGAAGGATTGATTGAAGAAATCCGCGAACCCTGGGTGGATCTGCAAATCTTCACCCCCGAAGAGTATTACGGCGTGGTCACCGAGTTGGTCATGAAACGGCGCGGCGACTTTTTGGGGCAGGAACACCCCGCCCCCGGCCGCGTCATCCTCAAATTCCAGGCCCCCCTGGCTGAAATCATCGTGGACTTCTACGACAAACTAAAAAGCAGCACGCGCGGCTACGCCTCCATGGATTATGAATTTGTCGGCTACCGCGCCGCCAAACTGGTAAAACTAGACGTACTGGTCAACCAGCAGCC
>CAYQYJ010000103.1:0-10095 GCA_964421605.1 uncultured Ardenticatenaceae bacterium
AATTGCCCTAAAAATCGGTGTCAGCCCCGCCGCAGGCGGGGCTGACACCCACCACGATTAACTCATTGCACAGATGGCGCAAATTTCTTGATCACTGATCACTTGCCACTGGTCACTATTTACGAAGGAAAGGTCATGTTCAAACCACGTACCAAAGAAGAAGAGGAACGCCTCCGCCGCGAGGCGCGCATCAAGGACCTGCTGCCTGACGAAAAAGAAGAAGACATCCTGGGTAAGGCGTATGACAGCCGCCTGACCGCCCGTCTGCTGCGCTACAACTTACCCTATGGCCGGCGCTGGGTTTTGGCGTTGGTGTTGATGACGGCCACTTCGCTATTTAGCGTCGCCGGCCCGTGGCTGATTGGGCGGGCCATTGATGACGGCGTGCGCGCTGGCGATTGGCAGCAGCTTCGCCTGTGGACAGCCATATTCATTGCCGTGGCTCTGGGCGAGTGGATTACCAACCGTTTCCGCGTGGCCATCATGGGATATGTGGGCACGCGCGTGGTCGCCGACATTCGCAGCGATCTATTTCGCCATTTGCACCGTTTGTCGCTCAATTTTTACAACAACTACAGCGTAGGCCGCCTGATGAGCCGGCTTTTGAGCGACGTGGACGTGCTGCAAGATTTTATTACCTGGTCTATCACCGGCCTGGTGCGGGCTGTTTTCACCTTAGCGGGCATCATTGTGGCCATGCTGGCGCTGAACTGGCAGTTGGCGTTGGTGGCGTTTGCCGTGCTACCCCTCATGATCCTTCTGACCAACTACTGGCGGGTGCGGGTGCGTCAGGTGTACCGCGCTACCCGCACGCGCCTGTCGTTGATCAACGGTTATCTGAACGAATCCATCACGGGCATCCGCGTGACCAAGAGTTTCACCCGTGAAGCGCGCAACGCCAGCCACTTCAACGACCTGAACCAATCCTATTTTGACGCCAACGTCAACGCCAGCCGCCTGACAGCCATCTTCTTCCCTGGCGTAGATTTCTTAGGCTCCCTTGCCACCGCGTTGGTGGTGGGCGTCGGCGGGCTGCTGGTGATCGGGGACGCCCTGACTGCCGGCACGTTAATCGCCTTCGTGTTGTATGTAGAACGCTTCTTTGAACCCGTGCGCGAACTGGCGCGCCGCTATAACTCCTTCCAATCCACCATGGCTGCCAGCGAGCGCATGTTCCGCCTCCTGGACACGCCGCCCGACCTGGTAGACGCGCCAGATGCCTATGCCCTGCCGCCCATTACGGGTGAAGTCGTTTTCCAGCAGGTCAATTTTGGCTACAAAGATGGCGAACCTATCTTGCGCGATTTCAACCTGACAGCCGCGCCCGGACAACGCATTGCCCTGGTAGGCGAGACCGGCGCGGGCAAGAGCACGGTCATTCGCCTGCTGTCCCGTTTCTTTGACGTGAAAGAAGGCGCCATCCTCATTGATGGGCACGACATCCGCCAGGTAACGGCTGCCAGCCTACGGGCGCAGTTGGGCATTGTGTTGCAAGACACCTTCCTGTTTTCCGGCGCCATCATGGACAACATTCGCTATGGTCGCCTGGGCGCCCCCGACGCCGACGTAATAGCCGCCGCTCAGGCGGTGGGCGCGCACAACTTCATCAGCCGCATGCCCAACGGCTACGCCACCGAAGTGGGCGAAAATGGCGTCAACTTGAGCGCCGGGCAGCGGCAGTTGATCTCCTTTGCCCGCGCCTTGCTGGCTGATCCCCGTGTTCTGATTCTGGACGAAGCCACCAGCAGCGTGGACACCGCCACCGAAAAGCTAATCGAACAGGGTTTGCAGCAATTGATGGCTGGTCGCACCAGCTTTGTGATCGCCCATCGCCTGAGTACCATCATCCACGCCGATCAAATAGTCGTACTGGATCAGGGTCAGATTGTAGAACAGGGCACGCACGAATCCCTCTTGCAGCAGCGGGGACGTTATTATGATCTCTACACCATGCAATGGGCGGCGCAAACGGTGGGGCAAAAGATCAAAAGCGGAACCAATGGCCAGACCAGCAATTCTTTGACAACTAAGAGAGCCTAAATTACAATCCGCCACTTATACGATTGGCTAATCCAGTAGCAAGCTTTTGTCCTTCAATTTTTGCCAGAGAACAACATCGAATAGGTCTCTTGCCTGAGGAGTATTTGCCTCAGGCTCATTTGACGGTGATGTTAATTGTGTGTTTCCCTTGCTGGTCCTTGCAGTCTATACTCGCTTCCAGGCGTTGGCTCATGGCCCATGCCGGCTGATGGCGACAGCAGCCACAGGGATACCAGACAATGCCGGCAAAACAGGAGGTAGCTATCGGATCAAAATCCCCAATCATCCCCTTTCAGGCATCATCAAACGGCCCCGCCTTCGGGCGGCGTCAAACAACATGGCAAACACTATTCGCCACGCCTGACTTGACGGCGAGTACGCCCGTTTTCCTGGCGACGTTTGTCCCTATCTTTTCCAAGAGATTGTAGGAGGAAAGAGTGAAACAGTTAAAACTTTTCGTTATCCTTATCTTTGTCGTCGCTGCCCTGGCACTGGCTGGTTGCAGCGGCGGCGCGGCCACGGGCACAATCAAAATCGCCACCCAAAGCCCCCTGTCCGGCGGTCAATCGGTGCTGGGCGTAGACATCAAGAACGGGGCTGAACTGGCCCTGGAACAACTGGGCGGCCCCCTGCGCGATCAAGGATTTACCCTGGAACTGGTCGCCTTCGACGACCAGGCTAACCCCGATACAGGCGTCGCCAACGCCAAGAACATCGTCGCCGACCCCGAGATTTTGTGTGGCGTGGGGCACCTGAACTCAGGCGTCATGATTCCTGCTTCCGAAGATTATCATAACGCGGGTCTCGTCTTTGTCTCCCCAGCCAACACCAACCCCGTTGTTACCGATCGCGGCTATCTGGAAGTGAACCGTATCGTCGGTCGTGACGACGTTCAGGGCGTGGTGGCTGCCACCTACGCCAAGAACCTGGGCATTGAATCCGTTTACATTATCCATGACAAAACCGCTTATGGTCAGGGCGTAGCCGAATTCTTCCGCCAACAGGCAGAAAGAGATGGCATCCAGGTGTTGGGCTTTGAAGGCACAGAAGAAAAAGCCAACTTCGACCCCATCATCACCCCCATTCTGGCGGCTAACCCGCAGATGGTTTACTTTGGCGGTATTTACGACCAGGCCGGCATCCTCTTTAAGCAGGCTCGCGACAAAGGGTACGAGGGCACCTTCATGGGGCCTGACGGCATGGACAGCAGCACGCTGGCTGAACTGGCGGGCGACGCCCTGATCACGGGCGCCGGTATGGTGTACTCTACCGTCGCTGGTCCAGCCAACGTTTACCCAGGCACAGCCAAATTCATTGAAGACTTTGCCGCCAAATATGGCGCGCCGCCGCAGCCATTCTCCGCTCAATCTTACGACTCCATGGGCATTTGTCTCAAGGGTCTGGAGCAGGCTATCGCCGATAACGGCGGCGAACTGCCTACTCGCGAACAGGTGGCCACGGCTATCCGCGCCATCGCGGATTATGCCGGCATCACCGGCACCCTCACCTTCAACGATATTGGCGACCTGGAAAGCGCCAAATACTTCGTTATTCGCGTCCTCTCTGCCGACCCAACCAAATGGGGCGAGAACGCTATCGAAGAGACCCTCGATATCGCCCCGCCCAGCCCGTAGCTCAAGCTCAACCGTCACTGTGTGACGCGATGGGTTAACGCCGCTCACGGGGGTGTACTGGTTATGACCAGTACACCCCTATACCAAAACGTAAAGACGCCACATCAGGCTGCTTCCCCACCATAGCCGTCGGAGTGAATGCCTATGGAGCGCATCATACGCTCAAATAGCTTGCGCCAGATCATCCAACCCCTGGTACAGTTAGGCGCTTTTGTGCTGGGCAGTGGTTTGATCCTTTCCCTGTTCGTTGTCCTCCTGGCCTGGATTCAGCAACCTTTCCGCGATGAGCCTGATCTCATCGGCCAGACCCTCAGAATCCTTCCCTCCGTCTTAATTGACGCCGTTACCTTAGGCTTTGTGTATGCCAGCATTGCCCTGGGCTACACCATGGTCTACGGCGTGTTGGAGTTCATTAACTTTGCCCATAGCGAGATATTTATGGTGGGCGCTTTCATGGGCACCGAACTGGTCATCCTGGTCATTGGCGCCCTGACCGGCGGCGTCACCTCTGTTTGGGCCAGTTATGGGCTGCTGCTGGTAGCCATCCTCTTTGGCAGCACCTTTGCCGGCTTGCTCGCTGTGGGCGTGGAGCGGGTGGCTTACCGCCCTCTGCGCGGCGCGCCGCGACTCGTGCCCCTCATTTCCGCCATTGGCGTTTCCTTCTTGTTGCAAGATTTGATGCGCCTGTTGCAGAGTTTCTACAGTGGTCAGTTTTTTCGCATCTGGCCCTCCTTTGGCGATTTTGACCGTGTGCTGGTGTTGGGCAGTTTTGCCACTGCCGGCAACAACGTCGTCGAGTTTGGCATCTCCATCAAATCCCTCATTGTCATCGTCGTGGCCCTGGTGATGTTGGTCGGGCTGAACTACCTGGTCAATGTGACCAAACTGGGCACGGCGATTCGCGCCACTGCCCAGGATCGCAGCACAGCCAGCCTCATGGGCATCAACGTGAACTACGTCATTAGCATGACGTTCTTGATTGGCGGCGCGTTGGGTGGCGCGGCAGGCGTCCTCTTCGCCTTCAAATTTCTGCGTCTGGACCCCTTTGTTGGCTTCCTTCCTGGTCTCAAAGCGTTTACCGCAGCCGTCTTGGGCGGCATTGGTAACCTGACGGGGGCGTTATTGGGGGGGATTGTGTTGGGCATGTTGGAATCCTTTGCCGCCTCCTATCTTTCATTTTTCACGCAGGGCGCTTTTGGCGCGGAATATAAGGACATTCTGGCCTTTGGTATTTTGATCATCATCTTGATCTTCCGTCCCTCTGGTTTGTTGGGCCAGACAGTGGGACAAAAGGCATAGAGAGCGCTGCCGGCAGCCGCGCGCGGGCGAGGTACTGTATGAATTTGGGACAACGATTGCGTCAGCTTTTCAACTGGATCGATCAGGGTGCACGCACTTACGTCATCATTGGCGGCTTGCTTTTGATCAGCTCTATCCTGGTCTACCTGAATCCCCGGTCGCTGCTCGCTTTCTTGCTCTTGCTGGCGACCCCCTTGCTGCTCTATTTCACCCGCGCCCCTGGTCGTTTTAAGGCCCTGGTGGCGGTACTGCTGCTCCTCGTCATCATGCCTATTGTGGGCATACGCAACATCTTCTATCTGGAAGTGGCTTTTCAGATTGCCGTCTTTTCGGCGCTGGCTCTGGGGTTAAACATTGTCGTTGGTTTTGCCGGCCTTTTGGACCTGGGCTACATCGCTTTCTATGCCGTTGGCGCATACGTCTGGGCCATTTTCGGCTCCAAGCAGCTTTTAATCTTGAACGCCGTGCCCGGCACAGCCCCCGCCTCCAACCAGTTTCCCCTCGACCCCAACTTCTTCTGGCTGTTCTTGTTCCTGGCGGTGGGTCTGACAGCCTTGACGGGCGTGTTGCTGGGTACGCCTGTGCTGCGGCTGCGCGGCGATTACCTGGCAATCGTTACCCTGGGCTTTGGCGAGGTGATCCGCGTGCTGGCCAATAACCTGGATAAACCCATTAACCTGACCAATGGGCCTCAGGGCATCACGCCTATCCAGCGCCCGCCGCTGCCGCCGGACTTTATCACCGAGCCGCTACGCAGTTTGCTGGAATTTTTAGTGGGGCACGGCGTCACCAACGCCCAGTTGTACAATCTTTTCTTTTATTTGATGGCGCTGGCCGTAGTAGGCGTAGCCGTGACGCTGGCTACCCGCCTGGATAACTCCCGCCTGGGGCGAGCCTGGGTTGCCATCCGCGAGGATGAAACAGCGGCTATTGCCATGGGCATTCCCCTGGTGCGCACCAAGTTGATGGCTTTTGCCATTGGCGCTTCCTTTTCCGGAGCCATGGGGGTACTGTTTGCCGCCAACCGCACGTTTGTCAGCCCGGAGAGCTTCAGCTTGTTGGCTTCCATTAACGTTTTGGTCATGATTATCCTGGGCGGCATTGGCAGTATTCCCGGCGTCATCCTGGGGGCGGCCCTGGTAACTATTTTGAATATTCAGGTCTTGCAGGAACTGTCGCTATTTTTTAGCCAACTGCGGCAGCAGGGGGGTATCTGGGCGCAGGTGCTATCCACGCAGTTGGACCCGGCCAAGTATCAGCGCCTTATTTTTGGTATCATTCTGGTGGTGATGATGATCAGGCGACCTGCCGGCATTCTCCCCGCCAGACGACGCCAGTTAGAGTTAAACGAAACACAAACAGAGAGCGGAACTCCTTCATGACCGTTTTGCTGGAAACCAAAAAAGTGACAAAACGCTTCGGCGGCCTGGTGGCGGTATCCGCCGTTGATTTTACCATCCAGAAAGGTTCCATCAGCAGCCTGATTGGGCCAAACGGCGCTGGCAAAACCACCCTGTTTAACGTCATCACGGGCATTTATAAGCCCGAAGAAGGACAGGTCACCTTTGCCGGGCACGAACTGGTGGGGCTGCGCTCCGACCAGATCGCCGCTTTGGGCATTTCCCGTACCTTTCAAAATATCCGTCTGTTTGGCGAGATGACCGTACGCGAAAATATTTTGGTGGGGATGCACCCCCGGCTGCGCCAGTCTGCCTGGGGTGCGGCCCTCAAAACGCGCCGCTTTCTGGCGGAAGAGGCGGAGGCTGTCGAACGCGCCCGCCAACTGCAAGAGTTTGTCGGCTTGAGCGGCATGGGCGACCAGATTGCTCGTAACTTGCCCTATGGAGCGCAGCGGCGCTTAGAAATTGCGCGGGCGCTGGCAAATGATCCGCAGCTAATCTTGTTGGATGAACCCACTGCCGGCATGAACCCCAACGAAACCGAAGCCGCCACCCACCTGTTTCGCCGGCTGCGCGACGAATTAGGCGTAACCGTGCTGCTAATCGAACATGACATGCGCGTCGTCATGGGTATTTCGGAAACGGTGACCGTGCTGGATTATGGGCAGAAGATAGCCGAAGGCACGCCCCTGGCGGTTCGCGGCAACCAGCACGTGGTTGAAGCTTATTTAGGGCGCGGGGCCACCCTGGCGCAAAGCAAAGGTGAGTGAGACCGATGACGCTCCTGGAAATGACTAATGTCCATACCTATTACGGCCACATTCACGCCTTAAAAGGTGTCTCCTTAAAGGTAGAGAAGGGCGAAATCGTCACCTTAATTGGCGCCAATGGCGCCGGCAAGACGACGGCCCTGCGCACTATCTCTGGCATGTTAAAGCCCAAACAGGGGGACATTAAGCTCAACGGTCAATCCTTGTTAGACCGGCCTCCCCATAAAATTGTAGAAAACGGCATCGGGCATGTGCCAGAAGGGCGTGGCATTTTTCCCAAGTTGACCGTGCGCGAGAATCTGGATGTGGGCGCGTTTATTCACACCGACAAGGCTTTGATCAGCCAGCGGCAGGAATATGTCTTTTCGCTTTTTCCCCGCTTGCGCGAGCGGCTGCACCAATACGGCGGCACGCTCTCCGGCGGGGAACAGCAAATGCTGGCGATGGGGCGGGGGCTGATGATGAATCCCAGCATTTTACTGCTGGATGAGCCTTCCATGGGGTTGGCGCCCGTGCTGGTGGAATCCATATTCGACATTATTGAGCGGCTGCACGCTGCCGGCACCACCATCCTGTTGGTGGAGCAAAACGCCTTAATGGCCCTGCAAGTCGCCAATCGCGGCTACGTGCTGCAAAGCGGCAAAATCGTCCTGGAAGACACCGCCGCTGAACTGCAAGCCAATGAAATGGTGCGCAAAGTGTATTTAGGTGAGAATTAACGGGGAGCCTTCCTGGAGGTAAACGGATGAATCGCAAATTATGGTTATCGTTTCTCTGGCTGGGCTTGCTGGCCCTGCCCTGGAGTCGGGCAACCGCGTCTGTAAGCGGCGCTCCTATGGCGACGATTGTCGTCACGACCTTTGTTCCCGATATCAACGCCGACGGCGCCTGCTCCCTGATGGAAGCGATTGTCAACGCCAACAACGACGCTGCTACCCATCTGGATTGTGCGGCGGGCGCGGGCAGCGACGTCATTGAACTGGCGGCAGGGACCTACACGGTCACCACGCCTCACAATAACACCGACGACGGCACGGGGCTGCCCGTGATCAGCAGTCCGATGACGCTCAATGGCAATGGAGCCGTGATTGAGCGTACCGCTGCTCCAGGCGCGCCCGATTTTCGTCTCTTTTTCGTCAACGCTGCCGGCAACCTGACCCTCAACGATCTCACCGTCCAGAATGGCTTAGTCAATACGGATGGGACAGGCGTGGGCGGCGGCGGTGTGTATAATGCCGGCACGCTCACCCTCAACAACGCCTCCCTGCTCAACAACGCCAGCGGCACCAGCGGCGGCGGTCTGAGCAACTGGAGCGCCGCTGTCGCCAGTCTTACCGGCGGCAGCGTCAGCTACAACACTACCAGCAACGCCGGCGGCGGCATCTACAACCGCAGCGGCAGCGTTACCCTGACCGACCTATCCGTTAGCTACAACGCCAGCACCGTTGACGCCGATCCGGGCGCGGGCGGCGGCATTGCTAATCACGCCATCGAAGGGAACGCTGTCCTGGAACTGAGCAACGTGGATGTCAGCTACAACGCCGTTGACGGTTTAGGCGGCGGCGGCATAGACAACGCCGCCAACACCGGGCGCGCCGCCAACGTCACCATTCACGCCAGCACGATTACCCACAATACCGCCAGCGGCCTGGACCACACCGAAGGATTGGGCGGCGGCATCCAGAACAGCTTTTTCCGCGGCACGTCCAATGCCCAGGCTAATCTGACTATCCACCACAGCACTATCAGCCATAACAGCGCCGTAGATGGCGGCGGCATCACCAGCGGCATTGACTTGCCCACCAACCTGATTGCCACCCTCAACCTGACCAACAGCACTGTCAGCTACAACACCACCGAAAGCCTGACCGGCTTTGTCCTGGGCAGCGGCGGCGGTATCTACCTGGTCAACGGCATTGCCACCATTGCCAACAGCACCATCAGCCACAACGAAGCCAACGGCAGCGGCGGGCCCACCGATTTCAGCGGTTTTGGCGGCGGCATTATGGCTGTGGGTCTAAATGGCCCCAGTTCGCTGACGCTGATTAACGCCACCATTGCTGAAAACAGCGCCGCCAGCAGCGGCGGCGGGTTGGCTAACTTGAAATTCAATGTCAGCGCCACCACCACCTTTAAGAATACCCTGATTGGCGACAACGTCTCCCCCGGCAAATCAAGCTGCTACAACTTCCAGGGCGTGCTCACCTCGCAAGGCAACAACCTGGAAGACCACAACGACTGCCAGTTCATTCAAGCCAGCGACCTGGTGAACACCAATCCGCTGTTGGGGCAACTAAAAGACAACGGCGGCCCCAACGAAACGCACGCCCTGCTGCCCGGCAGCCCGGCCATCAACAAAGGCAGTAACGCCACCTGCGCTGCCCCCCCCATCAGCGGCGTGGATCAGCGCGGCGTGACCCGCCCGCAGGGCGCAGTTTGCGATATTGGCGCGTATGAAGCCAATTGGGCGCAAACCGTTTTAACTTTTAGCACTCAGTACGTATTGAACAATGGGAACAGCGGCATGGGGCGTTATGCGCTGTTGGCTGGCGGCGTCTACGTAGATGAAAATGGGGACACGGGCACGTGGAGCTTCCAGCAATCCCCCCCCGCCTTCAACTTCCAGGCTGACCCCGGCACAGCCTGCGACGTCCACGCCTTTGGCCGCTTCGTTAGCGCTACCCAGGTGCGCGGCTGGCGCATGTGTCAGGACGGGTCAGGCGTGGCTGGTTACTGGATTGGCAACATCACGCCTTAAATGGGCAGATGTGGGACAATTCAGCGAATTGTCCTACAGGTGGACTGATCACGCGGGGCAATTTGCCTAAATGTTGATCTGATTGGGAATGCGATACGGGGTAACGCCCCAGTAAATCGTGGCGATCTCTTTAACTGCCTATCGGCCCCACAAAGCGGGCAAAAAGGCATCGGCGCCGGGCAATTTTGGGCGCA
>CAYQYJ010000104.1:0-1343 GCA_964421605.1 uncultured Ardenticatenaceae bacterium
TAATATAACGATTTTGGAAAATCGTTTTACTGAAAGGGGAAAAGGATATGAGTAAGTTTGTGATTGAAGGGGGACACCGGCTGCAAGGGACGATTACGGCGAGTGGGAATAAGAATGCGGCGATTAAGCTGCTGCCGGCATGTCTCCTGACCGACCAACCCGTGATTTTACATAATATCCCAGACATTGCCGACGTGCGCATAGCCCTGGAGATTTTGCGCGACCTGGGAGCGGAAGTAACCCCTGCTGGCGCAAATAGCTGGCGCATTCACGCGGCGGAACTACACAAGAGCGAACTGTCGCGCCAGTTGGCCGGGCAGTCGCGGGCGTCGTTTGTCTTTTCGGGCCCCATGCTGGCGCGGTTGGGGGAAGTGACGCTGCCCCTGCCAGGGGGAGACGTCATTGGCGGGCGACCGCTGGATACGCACATGCAAGGCTTGCAAGCCCTGGGCGTGGAACTGGACTTACAGCCGGGCGGATTATTTTCCTTGCGCAGCCAGGGACTGCATGGGGCAGGTTATTTGCTGCAAGAGCAAGCCAGCGTCACCGCGACAGAAAACACCCTGATGGCTGCCGTGCTTGCCAGAGGGGAGACGATTATTGACAATGCCGCTTCGGAGCCGCACGTGCAGGATTTGTGCCATTTCTTGAACCAGTTGGGGGCGCGCATTGAAGGGGTTGGCACAAACCGGCTGCTGGTGCAGGGGGTCGAGCGGCTGCATGGCGGCGAGTACACCATTGGGCCTGACTTTATGGAAGTGGGCAGCTTCATTGGCGCGGCGGCGGTGACCGGGGGGGAGGTGCGCATTCGCCAGGCGGGGCCGCAGAACCTGCGCATGGTGCGCCTGGTGTATGCGCGGTTGGGAGTGGAATGGGAAGAGGATGGGGAGGACGTGATTGTGCCCGGCGGGCAGCGTTTGAGCATTGAAGCCGCTCTGGGCGGGCGCGTGCCCGAAATCAAGCCCATGCCCTGGCCCGGGTTTCCGCCGGACTTAATGAGTATTGCCGTGGTCATTGGCACGCAGTCGCACGGCTCTGTGCTGCTGCACGACTGGATGTATGAAAGCCGCTTCTTTTTTGTGGACAAGCTGGTCTTTATGGGGGCGCGCATTGTGTTGTGCGATCCGCACCGCGTATTGGTGCAGGGCCCGTCCCATTTGTACGCCAATCCGTCGGGCGTGACCAGCCCGGACATTCGGGCGGGGATGGCCATGGTGCTGGCGGCGCTGTGCGCGGAGGGGACGACGGTGATTCATAACATTCAGCAGATTGACCGGGGGTATGAGGATATTGAAGGGAAATTGCAGGCGCTGGGGGCGAAGATATGCCGGCAGGACTGAAAC
>CAYQYJ010000104.1:1443-10085 GCA_964421605.1 uncultured Ardenticatenaceae bacterium
TTTGGCGGTGAATTTTATTTGACCACCCCTGGGGCCTCAGGTATAATGAAATGCCGTTTGATGAAGCGGCCGCTTTTGGCCGTCTGGCAGCGGTAACTTTAGTGATTGACAGAACTTAACAGGGCGATATGCCCTTATTTTTTTGGAGAAAAGTAAGCCATGACCAAACGTACCTACCAACCAAAAATCCGCCGCCGCAAGCGTGTGCATGGGTTTCGGGCGCGCATGAGCAGCCGCACTGGGCAGACTGTGTTGAAGCGCCGCCGCGCTCGGGGTCGCCGCAGCCTGACGGTAACCATGAACGAGCATGTGAAGCATATCAATTGGAACGCCACGCGGGCCGTTAGTTACCGTAACGTAAAGAAAGCGGGCGGTTAGGGCATCTGGTTCAGCCGAATCTCAGGGATGCTTCACGGCTTTCGCTTAAACGCAAGCTGCTCTGGCGGGAATGCAAAAACGTTATCATTTGCGGCATACCCGTGACATTGAGCGAGTGCGCCAGTCGGGACAGAGCCGGCGGCATCCATTAGCTATCTTATTGTTTCAAGCCAACGATCAGGGAGTGAGCCGCTTTGGCTTTTCCGCCAGCCATTATGTGGGCAAAGCGGTGACCCGCAACCGGGCCAGGCGGCTGCTGCGCGAGGCTGTTCGTTTGCACGTGCATCAGATCAAGCCTGGTTGGGATTGTATGTTGATTGCCCGCCGCGACACAGCCGCCGCTTCTTTTGCGGAAGTGGAGGCGGCAGTCTTGCAGTTATTAGAACGGGCGCAGTTGCTGTAGTGGGCAGCGGGCCGGATGCCCGCTCAACGTTATGAAACAGCTTCTTCTCTGGCTTATTAAACTATACCAAAACACGCTCTCGCGGGCGTTGCCCCCCAGTTGCCGGTTCACCCCCTCCTGTTCTCATTATGGTTACGAAGCCATTCAGAAATACGGAGCGGTTAAAGGCAGTTATCTGGCTATCCGGCGTATTTTGCGCTGCCACCCTTTCAACCCTGGGGGGTATGACCCGGTGCCTTGATGGAGATTCCCTTTTGTACACAGAAAAACGGCTGGCTAAACAGCCAGCAATCATTCTTTTCGTCCTTGCGGCGGTAGTTTTATCGGCGTGCAGCGGGTTGATTGCCAATGCCAACTGGCCCGGACTGTCCGCCAAAGACAACGTGGTTTACGTGGCTTATGGCCCCGCCGTAGCCGCTTTTGACGTGGCTGAGGGTCGCGAGTTGTGGAGCTTTCCGGCTGAACCCAATGCGCGTATTGGTTTCTATGCTGCCCCGTCGGTGGCCGAGGATCGCATTGTTTTGGGCGATTACGGCGCGCCGGGCAGCTTTTTCTCGCCAGGGGTGGTGGTGACAATTTACGCGCTGCAAGCGGGCGAAAGTGGCAGCCCTGCCGTGCTCTGGGCCAACCCAGAACTGGCGCAGGACCGGATTGTCGCTGCGCCGCTGCAAGTCGAGGACAAACTGTTTCTAGGCACAGCGGATAACTATGTTTTGGCTGTGGACGCCGTTAATGGCGCAGAGTTATGGCGTTTTGAGGCGGCTCATAGTATTTGGGCGCAGCCCGTTTACCAGGATGGCGTCTTGTACGTGGTTTCGCTGGACAAGACGTTGTACGCGCTGGACGCGGATAGTGGCGACTTGCAGTGGAAACTGGCTTTTGGCGGTTCGATCATTAATAAACCAGCCATGAGCGCGGATATGCTCTACCTGGGCACGTTTGACAACAAACTGCATGCCGTAGACCTGGCTTCAGGCACAGAGCGGTGGAGTCTGGACACGGGCGGTTGGGCCTGGTCTGGGCCGGCCCTGACGGATGGCGTGGTATACGCGGCAGACCTGGAAGGGAATCTGTACGCGGTAGACGCAACAAGCGGCGAGTTGATCTGGAGTAAAGCAGAAGCCAGCCTGGGAGAAGTGCAGGCGTCGCCCGTGGTGGTGGATGGGCTGGTCATTTTTGCGGCGGCGGATAACAGCGGCGACGAAGAAGCGCGGCAAGGCACGCTCCTGGCGTTGAATGCGCAGGACGGCAGCGAGGTCTGGCGGGAACGGACGCCCGCCCGCATTTTTACAACGCCCGTGATTGCTAATGATGCCCTGGTGGTGGTGATGAACGCCGCCAATGGCCTGGTGTTTGTTTATGATCCAGAGAGTGGACGGCAGTTGGGCGCGCCGCTGATGCCGGCAGCCGCCCAACAGCAGTAACGCAAGGACAGGGACGTAATTTCCATGTGGGACACACTTATTATCAACCCTATGATCAACGCCTTGTTATGGCTGTATGATTTTTTGGGTAACAACTTCTTCCTGGCCATTGCCGTGTTTACGATTGTGCTGCGGCTGGCGACCCTGCCGACGCAGTTGAAGCAGCAGCGGGCCAGCATGAAGATGCAGGCGCTGCAGCCGCAGATACAGGAGATCCAGAAGAAGTATCGAGATAACCCCCAAAAAATGCAGGAGGAATTCAAGAAGATTGGCTACAGTCCGACGGAAAGTCTGGCTGGCTGCTTGCCGCTGCTGCTGCAAATGCCAATTTTGATTGGACTCTATCAGGCGATCTTGATTGTATTAGGCTCCACGCCGCAGTCGTTGTTGGAGCTGTCTGGGCGCGTTTATGGAGCGGTGAACCTGGCGGCGCTGCTGCCGATTACCAATAAGGTGGGCTGGCTCAATCTGGCGCAACCTGATCCGTTGTTAATATTGCCGGCATTGGTGTTAGCCAGTTCCTACTTTAGCCAAAAAGTGATGACGCCGCCCACAGCAGCCAAAGACAAAAACAAGAGTAAGAAGCAGCAGCAAGAAGAAAACCCCATGGCGGGCGTGACGCAATCTATGCAGTATACGATGCCCATCATGTTTGGCGTGATGTCCTTGCAGTTTCCGGCGGGTCTTTCGATTTACTGGATTTTGACCAGCCTGATCGGGGTGGTGATGGGCTATTATGTGCGCAAGCAAATGCGGGGCATTACCACGCCAGCGACGGCGGTGACCAGCGCCAGAGGTTCTGAGGAAACTGTGTCTGCTGGTGTGGAGGCGCCTGCCGGCAAAGCCGTACGGGTAGAACCTGGCCCATCCCGCGCCAGCAGAAGCAGCGGGGCTCAATCGAAACGCAAACGCCGTTCAGCCAAACGATAGGAATTGCCGCCGTTCAGCTTCTGCCAGGAGTTGAACGGCAACGCGCAGGTCGGCGTGATTTAGGGAGTGAACTATGTCAGCGCAGAGTGGAATGATAGAGGTAACAGGGGCAGATGTAGAAGCAGCCGTAGCCCGAGGGCTGGCGCAGTTGCGGGTGAGCCGCGAAAAGGTGACAATTGAGGTTTTGGACGAAGGCAGCCGCGGGTTGTTGGGCTTGGGCCGGCGGGATGCCGTCGTGCGGTTGCGCCTGCGCGAAGCGCCGGCAGCGCCCACGCCGCCCAAACCAGTAGAAAAGCCGGCGCCCCCTGGCGTGGAGCCGCCGCCCGCAGCTAAAGCTGCGCCGCCACCGGCAGCCAAACCAGCGCCGCCGCTGCCCAGGGCAGAGCCAGCGCCGCCGCCCGTGGCTAAGGCAGCGCCGCCGCCCAGGCCGGTTCCGCTGCCGCCAGCGGCAGAAGAGGAAGAGGGAGAAGCGCCCGTTAGCGACCTGGAAACGGACGATCAGCGCCAGGAAGAAGCCGAAGTAGCCGTGACCGTATGGCAAACGCTGCTGCAAAAATTGCACATTGACGCCGAAGTAGGTGTGGATGTTTCCGAACCGGATGACGTGACGGGCCGGCAGATCAACATCATTGAACTGCGTGGCCGCGACCTGAGCGCCTTGATCGGGCCGCGCGGCGAAACGTTGGATGCCATGCAGTACGTGACGCGACTGATGGCGGCGCACCAACTGAAGCGGCGGGTGAATTTTGTGGTAGATGTGGAAGGCTACCGCGACCGTCGCAGCCAGGCTCTATCCCGTCTGGCGGAGCGCATGGCGCGCAAAGCGCTCAAGCGGGGGCGTCCCGTGACCCTGGAGCCTATGTCGCCCAGCGAACGGCGCGTTATTCACATGGCTCTGCGCGATTATGAAGGGGTCTACACGGAAAGCACGGGCGAGGGGAAGGGGCGGCGCGTGCGTATTTTGTTGAAGTAGCGCCAGACTGGAGCAGTCTCGAAGACTGCTCCAGTCTTTTATCTCAGATGTAGCCTAGTTCTTTGGCGGAGTGGGTTAGCTCTGCCTGAAACTTGGGATGCGCCACGCGGATCAACTCCTGAGCGCGCTGGCGGACGGTTTTGCCATAGAGGGTCGCCACCCCATATTCCGTAACCACATAATGCACGTCATTGCGTGTCGTGACAACTCCTGCGCCTTGATCCAACATGGGCACGATCCGGCTGAGCGTATCGTTTTTGGCTGTGGATAGACAGGCAATGATGGGCTTGCCCCCGTTCGAACGGGCTGAGCCGCGGATGAAGTCTACCTGCCCGCCGGGCCCGCTGTAAAACTTGGGGCCAATAGAATCGGCGCAGACCTGCCCGGTCAGGTCTACTTGTAAGGCGGCGTTGATAGCCACCATTTTGTCGTTGCGCGCGATGTTGAACGGGTCGTTGACGTAGTCGGTGGGGTGCAGTTCGAGAATCGGGTTGTTATCTACGAATTCGTACAGCCGTTTTGTGCCAAATAGAAAGCCCACTATCATTTTGCCCGGATGAAAGTTCTTTTGGGCGCAGGTGATGATACCGGACTCCACCGCTTCGATGATGCCATCGGAGAATAGTTCGGTGTGAATGCCCAGGTCTTTGTGGTGGGTGAGATTTTTGAGAACAGCGTCGGGGATGCTGCCGATGCCCATTTGGAGGGTGGCGCCGTTGGGGATCATGCCGGCAATATGCTGCCCCACCTGCATGTGTAAATCCGAACTGCCGCCTTGCGGCGCTTCCGGCAGTGGATAATCCACGTCCACAATATAGTTGAGGCGGCTGACATGGATGAAACTGTCCCCCAGGCAGCGGGGCATTTGCCGGTTGATTTCCGCCACAATCAGGCGGGCTGACTCCGCCGCCGGTTTGGTTGTGCCCACTTCCACGCCAAAGCTGCAAAAACCATGCTCATCCGGCGGGGAAAGGGAAATCATAGCCACGTCAATGGGCAATGCCCCGTTGCGGAACAGGCCCGGAATCTCCGACAGGAAGACGGGCGTAAAGTCAGCCCGCCCTTGCTGTACCGCCTGGCGCACGTTGTTGCCTATGAACAGCGCATTGACGCGAAAGGCGTCGCTGTATTCGGGGGCCACGTAGGGCGCTGGCGCAAAGGTCAAAATGTGGGTAATTTCTACCTGGCGTAGTTTGTCTGCGCGACGCACCAGGGCGTCAATTAAGACGGAGGGGACGCCCGCCCCGCCCCCCAGGTAGATACGGTTTCCTGATTGAATACACGCCACAGCGGCGTCGGCGCTGGTAACTTTGCGGCGGTATATATCTTCCCATTTCATAAGGATGTCCCTTCCAATGGCTGGTAACCAGACGGATCAATTTCCAATGGGCGGTCCAGGGCAGCGGCTACGTCCGCGTTAGCCAGCTTGCCCTGATACGTGTTCACGCCATCTCGCAGCGCGGGCGCTTCAGAAAGCACGTCGGGCAGTCCGTGCGCCCCCAGCGCCAGCAGAAATGGCAGCGAGGCATTGGTAATCGCATTGCTGGTTGTGCGAGCCACAGAGGCGGTGAGGTTAGGGACGCAGTAATGGATGGTCCCTTCACTGATAAACGTGGGCACGCGCAGCGTGGTCGGCCGGCTGGTTTCCACACAGCCGCCTTGATCAATCGAAAAGTCAATGATGACGGAGCCTGTACGCATCCGGCGCACCATTTCGCGTGTGACCAGGACGGGAGCGCGACGACCAGGGCTGAGAATACAGCCGACGAGAACGTCGGCGAAATCCACGACGCGGTTCAATGAGTATTCACTGGACAACATGGTGGTGACGTGCCCCTGATACAGTTCATCTATCAGTTGCAACTTGCGCAAGTCCTGATCTAAAACAGTCACCTGTGCGCCCAGACCAACGAAGGCGCGTGTGGCGTTCAGCCCTAAAGTGCCCGCGCCTAAGATAATGACGGCGGCTGGCGGCACGCCAGGGATGCCGCTGAGCAATGTGCCCCGCCCGCCGTTGGTGTTCATGAGCAGTTGCCCGGCAAGGACGGGCGCCAGGCGGCCCGCAATTTCGCTCATGGAGTGCAAGATGGGGCGGAAGCCATCGCTTTCGCCTATCATTTCGTAGGCTATGGCTGTGATTTCGTGGCTGACCAGGGCTTCGTACAGATCGGGCGAAGAGACGGGCAGGTGCAGAAAGGAAAAGATAGTTTGCCCGTGGCGGAACAGGCGGTGTTCCTGAGCGGTGGGACGGGTGACTTTGACAATAACGTCGGCTCGCCCATACGCCTCGGCGGCGGAGTAGACAATTTTCGCGCCAGCGCGCAGGTAGTGATTGTCGCTAAAACCGGCGCCGGCGCCGGCTTCGCGCTCAACGTAGACGGTATGACCGGCCTGGACGAGGGCCAGCGCGCCCGCGGGGGTTAAGCCGACGCGCATTTCCAGGTCGCGTACTTCTTTGGGGACGCCAAATTCCATTTTTCATTCCTTTTGTCACATGGGCGGGTTGGCTGTTCGCCCACACAAGTCCAGACGCTTAAGCCTGCCACTCCTGGGCAACCATGCGGAAGATGTCGGATTCGGTGACGATACCCACGACGATGCCGGCATTATCCACCACCGGCAAACCGCTTACCTTATGCGTCAGCATAATGTGCGCGGCTTCGCCAACGGTGGCGTCTTGAGACACCGTCTTGGGCGCTTCCGTCATAATCTCAGCCACAGGCAGCCGGCTGAGCAGGTAGTTCAGCTCCCAAATGCTGAGAGATGTGGCGTTAGAGGGTTCAGCTTCGCGTACATCCCCCAGCGTGACGATCCCCACCAGCCGTCCATCTTGCAGTACGGGTAAGCGTCTGATTCGATGTTCTGTCATCAGGCGATGGGCTTCAGGTAAAGCTGTATCTGGACTGACCGTGATCACGTTCGGGTTCATCCAGTTTTTTACAAGCTCTTGTTTCATCGCTATCGTTCCTTGTTGTTAAAGGGCGGCGTCTTCTGGCTCGCGCAGGCTGTGGCGCAGATACAATGCCGACAGCGCAAACATGATGGTGATGTTGACCGCGGAGACGACGCAGTAGCGGCAAATGGCGTGAATGACAAACAGTTCCAGGGCGGTGAGTCCCAGAGAAAAGAGGAAAGCCAACCCGGTCAGACTGAGCAGCAAGGGGGCCAGATTTTCCTCCAACCAGGGCCACCAATCCTGCAACCAGGTAGCCAGGAAGATAGTTGCATAACCTACCAGTCCAATCAGGGCAACAGGCACAGGCCCGATGCTGGCGTATGGCGCGCCTGGCCCGCTGACTTTGCCGCAATCTTCAATCCCGCTGGCAGGGCAGACGCCGACGAGCACGCCATTGTGGTAGAGCAGCAAATAGTAAGCCAGAAACATGCCCACCACGGAGAGCAGTTGAATGAAACGGACTTGCCAGTTTTGAGTGCGCATCAAGAGAATGCCTCCCTAGTTGATCAGGTTGCCAATAAGCTGTTGGAAGTCACCCAGCGGGCGGTTGCCTTCTACTTTGGCGTCGTTGATGTAAAAGGTAGGCGTCCCCGTGACGCCCGCGCTGCGGGCGGCGCTGCGGTTCTCCTGGACGATGCTGCGATATTCGCGGGAGTCCATACATTCGGTAAACGTGGCTATGTCGGGAATGCCGGCACTCTGCGCCGCGCTCAAATACCCGTCTCGCGTGAAAGCCTGCGGACTATTCTGCAAAGCAAACAGCGCATAATGATACTCAGGGAACTTATCCTGGTCGCCAGCGCACATGGCAGCTTCGGCTGCCGGTTGGCGCGTATCATCCAGTGAAAACGGCAGAAAAACCCATTTGACGTCGCCGGTCACGACATATTGTTCGTGCAGCAGGGAGGCTTTTTCCAGATTGAAATCGCGGCAGTGACTACAGCCATAGTCGGAAACTTCAACCACGGTTACAGGCGCATCGTTGTCGCCTGATGGTTCACACCGGTCTGGATTGGCGTTGCAGTAGGATGCCAGGGTTTGCACGGGGGGTTCGCGTAGAGCCAGAAAGAGCAGACCAAACATGACGATAGCGCCAACAGCCGTTCCGCCGGCAATTAGCAGCCAGTTGTTTTTTTTCTTGCTGGTTGAGGACACGCGACGAATGGGTTTTGCTTGCTTACTCATGATTCTCCTTCGTAAAGTAGGGTGATTTTCCAAAATCGCCTGCCCAATTTTAGAAATCAGACAGGTGAATACCCCAATGCTCAGGATCAAGTCTATCTTAACAGCTTGCTTGCAGCAGTGCTCAAAGTAATCGCTCGCTGCTGACTTTTGTCACAAAGGGGACATTCGCCCTCAGCCCTCTTTTGTGGGGAGAGAACTGGGGGGACACAACTGGAGAGGCCTTAACTTTGCGTGTGTTTCGCAGAGGAGTTCGCAGCCGCAGATACGAATGGGTGGGTATCCCTGGCTGAACTCAGCACAGGGATACCCACCCTTCGACAGATCCTTTAACTTCTAAAAGGCATAGTAGTTATTTCCCTTGCGGAAGAACCAATGTCGCGTGGGATTGATGCG
>CAYQYJ010000105.1:0-3676 GCA_964421605.1 uncultured Ardenticatenaceae bacterium
CGACCCGGCGCGTGGACGCACCACGTCTTCCAGCAGGGTATCCAGATACCGTTTATCGGCTTCAAAGCTGAGGCTGTCAGTGACGGCGGCTTCCATGTGGTGGGCTTCGTCAATGATCAGGTGGCGATATTCGGGGATGACCATGTTGCCGGCAGCCACGTCCGCCAACAGCAGCGAATGATTGACGATAATAAGGTGAGCTTTGGCGGCGCGCTGCCGCGAGACGTGCAGCGGGCAACGCGCCTGACCGCACGTATCCCGATTGCACACATCGTTTTCGGCGTTAAGGCGGCTCCAGGCCACCTGCTCCTCGCGCGTGCGCAGAGTAATCTCGTTCACATCGCCCGTGTCGGATTGGGGCAGCCAGTTGAGGATACGGGCATAGAGCGTCATTTCGTCCGCGTTGTTGGGCCCGCGGTGACGCATTTGTTCAAAGAGGCGGGTACATAAATAGTTGCGTTTGCCCTTGAGAACGGCAGCCCGCAGTTGAAAAAAGAGCATTTTTTGCAGTTGGGGGATGTCTTTGAAAATGAGTTGGTCTTGCAGGTTAATGGTATTGGTGGACACGACCACCGGGCAATCATTGGTATCCGCCCAAAAGGCGGCCGGCAGCAAATAGCCAATACTTTTACCTGTGCCTGTGCCCGCTTCGATAAACAAGTGTTCCCGCTTGTTGAAGGCTTCAGCCACCCGCTGCACCATGGTCACTTGCTGCTGGCGATATTCATAGTCGGGGAAGGCGCGGCTGAAGTTGGCGCCGGGCTTCAACATGCCGGCAATCGCCTCGGCGTCAATTGGTTTAGGTTCTTCTCCTACTCCCGTCAACGTATGCCCTTCCACTTTAGGCGGGTCAAATAACTTCTCCACCCGCTGCGCGCCGCCGCCGCCAAAGCCGTGCCGCACCGCCAGGGTCGCAGCTTCCTCAAAGAAGCGCGTTTCGGGCCAGGCCATGCGTCGTCCAGCCTGCACAATCTCATTCAGGCGGGACACGCCCATCTGCTGCGCCCGCGATAGCAAGGCGTAAAACAGTTCCACCGTCTGGCGGGCGTCAGCCATAGCCCGGTGCTCCTGGCGTCCGGCGGGCGCCGGCAATTTCAAATATTCCACCAGGGCGTCGAGGGCGTATTTGCCGGCATTCGGCAGCACAATCGAAGCCAGCGTCACCGTGTCCAGCCGCAAATTTTGCGCCCCCACATAAGCCGACTGCAAGAAACCCATGTCAAAATCCACGTTATGCCCCACCACCACATGGTCGCCCAACAGCCGCCGCAACTGCGGGCGCAGTGTGGTAATAGTGGGCGCATTGGCCACCATCGCCTCCGTAATCCCCGTTAGCTCTGTGATAGGGGCGGGAATCGTTTGCTGGGGATAAACCAGCGACGAAAACTCGTCCATCACGCCATCCAGATCAAACGTAATCACCGCCACCTCAATAATGGCGTCGCGCGACGGGTCCAGCCCCGTTGTTTCCAGGTCAATAACGGCATACGTGGTAGACATGGATGTAATTATACCCCGCTAACCAGGGAGTGAGCGAGTTTAGCGCGCCACCCGCATCGCGCCTGCCAGCAACTTCTGCCGAAGTCATGGGTTATATTGTAGGGGCGGGTTTGAAACCCGCCCCTACATAACCCGCCCATGACATACCCACCTGCATCATAAGGAAAAGATGGAAAAAAAACGACGCATTGTCATTACAGGCATGGGCACCATCAACCCCTTGGGGCACACGCCCGACGACACCTGGGCGCGCGTGCGCGATGGGGTCTCTGGGATTGGCCCTTTGACGCGATTTGACGCCCGTGAATTGAAGACGCAGTTTGGCGGCGAAGTGCGCGATTTTGATCCCGTCGCGCGATTCGGGCGCAAGGAAGCGCGGCGCATGGACCCCAGCACCCAGTTTGCCATGGCGGCGGCGGCGGATGCGCTGGCGGATGCCGGCATCGCCATCACCGACGCCAACCGCGACCAGACTGGCGTTCTGCTCGGCTGCGGTCTGGGCGGCATCACCACCCTGCTGGAAGGCGTAGACGCTGCCAACGCCAAAGGACTTAACCGCGTCTCCCCGTTCTTCATTCCCATGCTGCTGGCAGACGCGCCCGCCGCAGCCATCTCCATTGCCTTTGGCTTGCGCGGTCCCAATATGGCGGTAGCCACCGCCTGCGCCGCCAGCAACAACGCTCTGGGCGAGGCTGCCCGCCTCATTGAGCGCGGCGACGCCATTATCATGCTGGCTGGTGGGACGGAAGCGCCGCTGCTGCCCATCGTCATTGCCGGCTTCAACGCCACCGGGGCCATATCCACGTACAACGGCTCTCCTGAAAATGCCTGCCGCCCATTCGATCGGCATCGGGACGGGTTTGTCACCAGCGAAGGGGCGGCTATCCTGGTATTGGAAGAACGAGAACACGCCCTGGCCCGCGGCGCGCCCATTTACGCCGAATTTCTGGGCTATGGCGCCAGCGCCGACGCTTATCACATCTCCGCGCCCGCCGAAAATGGGGCCGGCGCCGTGCGCGCCATGCGCCTGGCTCTGGCGGACGCCGGACTGACCGCCGCCGATATTGATTACATCAACGCCCACGGCACAGGCACGCCGCTAAACGACAAAAGCGAAACGGCAGCCGTTAAAACCGTGTTTGGCGACCACGCCTACAGCCTGCCGATCAGTTCCACCAAGTCAGTGCACGGTCATTTGTTGGGCGCGGCGGGCGCGTTGGAAGCGCTGGTGTTGGTGAAGGCGCTGCAAGCAAACGTTCTGCCGCCGACCATCAATTACAAAACGCCCGATCCTGAGTGCGACCTGGATTATGTGCCGAACGCGGCGCGCCCGGCGCGCCTGCGGGCGGTGATGTCCAATGGGTTTGGCATGGGGGGGCACAACGCCACCATCATTCTGGGTCAGCCAACGTAATGTCTGTTTTTGCCATTGTTTTGGGGGTGATGCAAGATGCCGGCATGCCCCACATCGGCTGCCGTTGTCCTCACTGTATTCAAGGGCGCGCGGCATACGCCGCCTGCCTGGGACTGGTAGATGCGCGGTCAACGCCTGCCCGCGTCTGGCTGATTGACGCCACGCCCGACATCAAGTACCAACTCAACACCCTGGCTGATTGGCTTGGCCCCCATCCCTCGCGCCCCCACCGGCTGCGCCAACCCGATGGCCTCTTTCTCACCCACGCCCACATGGGGCACATCAGCGGCTTGCCCCAACTGGGGCCAGAAGGCATGTTTGTGCAAGAACTGCCCGTTTACGCCGCCGCGCCGCTGATTGACCTGCTGGCGCAAACGCGCCTCTGGCAGCCGCTGCTGGCAAATTTGCAACTGCGCCCGCTGACAGCCTATCAAACCGTCTCCCTGGCGTCCGACCTGACGCTCACGCCGCTACCTGTGCCGCACCGCGACGAACTGGGGACAGGCGCGTTTGCTTTCTTCGTGCAGGGCCCAGGGCAATCGCTGCTGTACGCGCCAGACATTGACGACTGGCAGCTATGGCCCGAAGCGGCGCATTGGTTTCAACAGGCAACTGTGGCGCTGGTTGATGGCTGCTTTTACAGCCGCGACGAACTGGGAGGTCGCCCACCCGTGGCCCATCCCCTCATTCCCAATACCCTGGCTTTCGCCAGCCGCTTCTCCGCTCGCCTCCTGCTCACCCACCTCAACCATACCAATCCCG
>CAYQYJ010000105.1:3776-10016 GCA_964421605.1 uncultured Ardenticatenaceae bacterium
AGAAGTTGAACTTCTGCCTTCTCACTTTTTACTTCTACCTTCGTATCAAACTCTGGTAGGCGCTTTGGGTGGGGCTACTGCCAGGAAGTCGCGGGCAAAGCGTTCGGCGTAAGCGTTAATAAGCTGTTCCACGCGCTCCGCCTGCGGAGAAGCCACAATGACGCCAGCATGGTGTGGTTTGGGCAGCCGCCACACAATTTCGGGGTCGTTGTAGGCGGATAGATCGGGCCATTCCTGGCGGGAGAGGCAGGCGAGAATGCCGGCATTCTCCCCCTTCCCCCCAGGCGCAGCATACGATTCGCCGCGCACGTTGGCAATCTCCAGCCGCGCCGCCTCCGTCCACAAATCCACCCCGCTGGCGGCCGCCACCATCTTATCCAGGTTAGCCCCGCCCACACGCGCCGCCGTTTCCAGAAAATAGTAACGACCATCCGCCTGGCTGCGAATAAACTCTGTGTGCGCCACGCCGCGCACCATGCCCAACGCCGCCAGCAGCGCCCGATTTGCCGCCAGCAGCGCCTGCGACTCCGGGTCAGCCAGCGGCAGCGTGCGGCTGCTGAACACCCCGCCCCCGTGCGTCACCGCCATCGGCGGCAAGCCATATCGGCTGGCGCGACTAAAGACAACTTCCTGTTCCCAGACAATGGCGTCCACATGATACACGTCGCCAGGCACAAACTGCTCCAACAAATAAAACGACTGCTTATCCCCCAACTCCTCTAACGTCCGCCACACCGTCTGCGCCTCATGCGCCTTGCGGATGCCTATCGCCCCCGCCTCAAAACGCGGCTTGAGCACCCAGGGCGGCGGCACGTCATCCATGAAAGCGCGCAAATCGTCATAGTTGAACACAGGCGAAAACGGCGGCGCCAGAATCCCCTTCTGCCGCGCCGTCACCCGCATCGCCAGCTTATCCCGAAAATGGCGGGCTGTGGTGTGCCCCATGCCCGGAATACGCAAATGCTCGCGCAAATCCGCCGCCGTCTCCACGTCAAAATCATCCAGGGCCACAATGCGGTCAATGTGATGAGAGCGCGCCAGATAGCTGACCCCGTGAATGATGTCGGGTTGCCGCGACAAATCGGGCATCTGGAACAGTTCGTCAATGCTCTCCCAGGGCCACGCTGCCCGCGCATACGCCTCGGCGACCACCAGCAGCGTGCGGCATCCCTGGCGTTTGGCTTCGATTAAAAACGGCGCGCCTTTCAATTCGCTCGCCAGGCACAAAAAGGTAATCGGTCGTGCGTTCATAGACATCCTCTTTATTCCTCGGCTTCCCCATTCCACGCCCCGTTTTGCCCACGGGGCAGCCGCGTCGCCCCATGGCGCGTCACCTGGAAGCGGTCAAAGTCGCGCGCCACATAGGTGTCCGGAAAGATAGCGCGCGCCTCTTGTTTAATAACGCGCTCGTAATAACGGCGCGAAAGGTGCGTCAGGATTAAGGTTTTGACATTGGCTTCCCGCGCCAGCCGCGCCGCCTGCGCTGCCGTCAGATGCCCAAATTCGCGCGCCATTTCGGCGTCGGCGTCCAGATACGTGGATTCAATCGTCAACGTATCGGCGTCCTGGCAAACAGCCAACAAATCCTCCGTTTCGCCGGCATCCCCCACATGCACATATTTGACGCCCGGTATCACCTCCCCCAGCACGTCGTCAGGGTGAACAACCTGACCATTTGCCAGCGTAATGCTTTGCCCCTGAACCAGGCGACCCCGCTCCGGGCCCGGCGGAATGCCCAGGGCTTCCGCTTTATCTACCAGGAAGGGACGGTGGGCTTTTTCGGTGAATAGAAAGCCGTAGCAGTCCGGGCCGCGATGGCTGACGGGAAAAGATGACAGGGTGAATTTGTTGTCTTCTAAAATAACCATTCCTGGATGCAAGGGAACCAGGTTGATCGTCACGGGCGGGCGCGCCCCGCGCAGAGCCACGCGAAAGATGAGATCCCCCACCCGATCCAGGGTAGATTGCCCGCCGTAAATTTCCAGCTTATCCAACGTTTCCCAACGGCTGAGGGTAGATACCAGCCCCCCCAACCCCAAAATGTGATCCAGGTGTCCGTGCGTCAGCAGCACCTTATCCAGGCGCTTGAAGCCCAGCCCGCTTTGCAAGATTTGCCGCTGCGTGCCTTCGCCCACATCCACCAGGAAGCGGTATTGGCGGTGCAGCACCATCTGCGCCGACAGCCCACGATGGGCTGATGGACTGGAAGCAGAGGTTCCCAGGAAAACAATTTCAAACATATGGTTGTTAGCTTCGCAACAGAATGTTGGCGTTTTCCAATTTTGTCTCTGGTAGGGGCAGGTTTCAAACCTGCCCCGACTCTTACGCCAAGGAATAACCAACCCCCGTGACCGTCACGCGTCCTGGCTGGTCTAATGCGCCGTCAATCTGGATGGGCGCGTCCAACCAGCGCTGCAACAAGGCGGCATTGGTCAGGGTGTGCTGTGTGATCTGGTTCGTGGTGAAACTGGATGCGCCGTGGGCCAGGGCCATAGGTATCAGCAGTTGGTCAGCCAGGTATTTGTCCACGGCAAAGGGCCCGCGGCCGCCGCGCAGGGGGTTGTTAACGGAGGTTGGATTGTCCACGAAAGCGCGTAATTGGGCAACTGCGGTTTCCGCTACCTGGTCGGCGGGGAACCCTTTGCGCCCCAGGCAGCTAAAGCCCGCGCCAGGCAGCCAGAGAACGATGCCGGCGCCTGGTCCCTTACCTGTCTCGCGCACCGGCTGGATGTCGGGCCGGAACCCCAACCCTTGCAGCAGATTATGGGCGCGGCGGGCCATACGCTGGGCAATGTCTGCCGGCAGATTCGTCACCCCGGCCACCCCTGAAACCTGCGTTGTCGCTTCTGGTTCAAACGCAACAGGGTGCAGCCGTGTTGTGGGCGTCACTGTCATTTGCACCTCGCCGCCGCCCGCCTGCATCCACCCCCACGTCTGCAATTCGGTCGCCGCCCGCGCCCCAAAGCGAGCAAAGGCGGGATGGGCCACGTGAGCCAGATAATGGTAAGGGGGGCTGAACGGCACAAATGTGCCGCCGCGCAGCGTTACCTGGGAGGGGGCTGAGGCAAAGAGCAGGGGCCACAAGATGGCCTGGCAAATGAGGGTGACAGCGCCAGCGGAAAAGGTCTGCGCGGCAGCGGAAACGTCGAACTGATAGCGACCTGCCTGCGGCGGCGCAGTGGGATAAAACTCTAGCGTACGCGATTCAATCTTGTCCCCTTGCAACTGCGCGGCGCACACTGCCGCCACAGCGCGCACCGCCGTCAAGTGCTGCGGGCGCAAACCAGGGCGACTGCGCCCGGCGCGGATATTCACCAGCCGCAGCGGGCGACCTGTCAAAGCCGACAGCGTCAGGGAAGTGCGCAGCACCTGGCCGCCTCCTTCCCCTTGACTGCCGTCAATCATTATTGGCGATAGGTTCATATGGGATATTGGCTCAGTAGAAGGTCAACTTCTCAGAGAAGTTGACCTTCTTCCGCCCATCAAGGCGGTTAGTGTAAATCCTGCCGCCCTTCCAGCGCCCGCCGCAGGGTGATTTCGTCGGTGTATTCCAGGTCGCCGCCCACAGACAGGCCGCGCGCCAGGCTGCGCAGCTTGACGCCGTGCCCTGCCAGACGCCGCTGCAAATAAAGGGCCGTCGAGTCGCCCTCCAGGGTGGGATTGGTGGCAATGATGATCTCGTTAAAGCCGCCTTGCTCGACGCGCTGCACCAGTTCGGCAATGCGCAGGTCCTCGGGCCCGATCCCTTCCACGGGGGAAATGGCCCCATGCAGCACGTGGTAGCGCCCATTAAAGGCGTGCGTTCGCTCCAGCGCCACCACGTCTAACGGTTCCTCAACCACGCAGAGGATGGTTTGATCTCTGCCGGCATCCTGGCAAATCACACACGGCTCTTTTTCAGTGATATTGAAGCAAATTGAACAGAAATGGGTGCGCTCTTTAAGATCGCGCAAAGCCTCAGCCAGGGCAAAAGCATGTTCGTCAGCGGCACGCAGCAAATAAAATGTCAGGCGCGACGCCGATTTGGGACCAATGCCGGGCAAACGCGCAAACTCATCAATCAAACGCTGTACAGGTTGGGGTAAAACGTTGCCCGCCATATTGTCCTCTCGCTTTTACAGGCCGCCGAGCAGACTGCCCAATCCACCCAGGTCCACGCCGCCCGTGATGCCTTCCATCTTTTGCGCCGCCATGGTCTGGGATTGTTCGATGGCCCCGTTGATAGCCGCGACCAGCATATCTTGCAACATTTCTGCGTCTTCGGGATCAATCAACTCTTTAGCAATAGCAATGGACTGTACCCGTTGGTGACCCGTGATCACAATCGTGATAGCGCCGCCGCCGGCGGTGAACGTGACCGTCTCGTCAGATAAAGAAGCCTGAGCCGCCTTCATTTCTTCTTGCATGCGCTGCACCTGCGACAGCATGTTGGATGGGCTAGGCTGCTTGGGACCTTTCGGTTTACCATGGAAAGAGGGGCGTTTTTTCGCCATATTGCATCTCCTAATTTTCACGCACCACGCCGCCTAATTCATCCGCCAGAGCAGTAATTTCCGCTTCGGTGACAAAGAGGGGAGGCTGGTATTGACTGTTTAACACGGCCCGAATGGGGCACACCACGCCCATCAATTCGCCCAACACATCCGACACTTGTTCCTGGGCGTGCGGCGTGTTATCAAACTTCTCTTTGAGCGTGCCATATTCAAAACCCAGAATCAGGATGCCGTTTTCGATAGCCAACGGCTGGCACATGGTCAGCAGCGTGCCCAGATTCCGGTTCTTTTTCTTGATAGCCGCCATAGCCTGGGGCCAATGGCTGGTCACGGACACCAACGTTAGCGGGAAGGCGGCGGCAGCCGTTTCCAGCGCAACGGTTTCTCCTATGGCAGTTTCGGATAGGGGGGGGGCTGCGGCGGCAGAAACTGCCGCGGCAGTTTCCGCCGCCGCAGTTTTTGCCGCTGTTGGCAGCGGCGCAGCCGCCTCCGCGGCCCGTTCTGGCTGTGGCGCCGGGGGAACAATCTTTTCTGTGGGCGGCGGCGGGTCAGGCAGCCTGTGCGCCGCCGGCGCAATTGCCGGCCTGGCAGGCAGCGGCGTTTCCCGCCGCGCCACGCTTCCGCCCACTTCAGGCAGCAGTTCAATAAAAGCCAGTTCTAACGGCAACTGCGGCTGCCAGCCAGACGCGGTGGCGCTGGCTACCTGGTTAAACTGTTTGATGGCTGTGATCAGCGCAGTGCGGTCAGCCCTTTCCGCTTGAGAACGCATCTGCTGCTGCGTTTCTGCCGGCATTTCCACGTCAAACGTCTGCCCCGAAGCGTGCAGCAGCAGCACCGCCCGCAAATAAGCCACCATCTGCCGCGCCAACTGGCGTGTATCCGCCCCTGCCGCCAACGCCTGGTGAATCACGCGCAAGCCGACTACGCCATCCCCCGCCAGCCACGCCTCGGTCAATTGCGACACCGTCGCCGTCGCCGCCGTCCCCAACACCTTTTGCGCCCGCTCCAGCGTAATCTTGTCGCCAGGCGCCGTAATCAACTGGTCCATCAGGCTTTCAGCATCGCGCACACTCCCCGCCCCCTGACGGGCAATCAGCGCCAGCGCCTCCGGCTCAATGGTCAACCCTTCCTTATCTGCCAGCCACAGCAGCCGCTCGCTCAATTCCGCTGCTGTGAGCAAACGGAAGTGGAATACCTGGCAGCGGGATTTGATCGTTGCCGGCACTTTATGCTCTTCTGTTGTGGCTAACACAAATTTGGCGTGCGGCGGCGGCTCTTCTAACGTCTTCAACAGCGCATTAAACGCCGCCGTGGAGAGCATATGCACTTCATCAATGATGTACACCTTAAAGCGCCCCTCATTAGGGGAGAAGTTGATCTTCTCCCGCAGGTCACGGATGTCGTCTACGCCCGTGTTAGAGGCGGCGTCAATCTCAATCAAATCCAGGAAACGGGCTTCGTTAATTGCCCGGCACACATGACAGGCGTTACAGGGACGCTGCGCGGGATCAGGGTCCAGGCAGTTGACCGCCTTCGCCAGCAGCCGCGCCGAGGTCGTCTTGCCCGTGCCCCGCGGCCCGCAAAAGAGAAAGGCGTGCCCCACCCGCCCGGCAGCTACTCCATTTTGCAGGGTGCGGGTGACGTGTTCCTGACCGACCACTTCCTCAAAGCGGGCCGGCCGCCATTTGCGGTAGAGGGCTTGCGACATGGAGCTAGTTTAGCATCAGGGACAAGGGGGAGCAAGCGC
>CAYQYJ010000106.1:0-9979 GCA_964421605.1 uncultured Ardenticatenaceae bacterium
GGCAGTCGCTTTTTCATAAACACAGCTACATCCCCATCGGGCCAATCTTCATTCGTATAGTACGAAATATCTATCCCTTCCATGCGGAAGCCCTGGCGGCGGTAAAACTGAATGGCGGGGACGTTGTGGTTTTGCGTTTCGCAAACAATGACGCGCAAGCCCAGCGTGGCGGCGCGCGCCGTCAGCCAGGCCATCAACTGCTGCCCAATTCCCTGGCGGCGGTAAGCCTCAGCCACGTGAAACTCCCACACCCACAGGCTGTTGTTCCAATAGTGCGGTTCAGCCAGCGCCACCCCCACCAGTTCACTGCCGGCATACGCCCCCGCAGAACACTCATGCCGCAGCCCATCCTGGTAGCGGCGTGCTGTTTCCTCGTCCAGGTAATCATACTGGCGGGTGATGGGTTCGGGCAGGGGGATCAGTTCCAACGAAAAGCGGGCGACGGCGGCATCATCCGCCCAGGCGACTACATAGCGGGCATGGCTGGTATAACCGGTGATGACGCGGCGCAAGGCGGCGGCGTCTATTTGCGTCAGGGGGGTAATCGGTATCATGGCGTGGTCTCCGCCTGTCTGCGCCACGTTGGCGTCAGCAAACTAACCAGTGACAGCGCCGCCATCACCAGCGTGAGCGAGACAGGGTTAAAGGGGGCAATAAACGTCAGCGGTTGGATGAAGAGCGCGCCTGCACCCAGCGCCAACAGCGCCAGAATATTTACCATGTGCAATGGTCGGGAGAAGTGGGGCCAGAGGAAGAGCAAGCCAAAGAGGATTTCCAGAATGCCGGCAATTTGTACCCACAGGGCGGCATTCGCCTGCAGCAAAGGCACGGTAGCCATGATTTCCAGTTCGCCCGTATGCGGGAACATCAACTTGGGAACCAGACCTTGATAAATCCAGGTTAAAGCCAGCGTGGCATGAATGATTGCCTGATGGGGTGGCAGCAGCGGCGGTAGGGTCTGCGGCAGCGCTGGCTGTCCGTTGCCGGCAACTGTAGATAGCGGGGCGCCGTCTGCCCTAAAGTGATAATAATAGCTGCCCCGCGTTCCCTGTCCCCACCCTTCGTCCTCTTCCCGCCGTCCCCCCAGGCGGTCTGACCAGGCGTCCAGGAACTGCTCTGCCAGCGTTAACCCCACTTCTGCCTGCTGCGCCAATGCCAGGGCGTGCACGGTATAGGCGGCAGCGGGCGCGTCCCCAGAGACAAACGCCTGCCACAGCCGTCGCTGCTGCCGCCATCCCTGCCACCAGCGCCACGCCGCATACAACCAGGCAGCCGCCACGCCCAGAGCCAGACCCACGACCGGGGGCCAGGTCTGCACCATTTGCAGGAAAAGGGTATAAACGCCCAAAGTCAGCAGAATGCCTATGATCCGCAGCCGATTTTGCCATCTGCTACGTTGGGGTTGAGTGGTCTTTGCCATTCTTTCATTTTACCAATGATGCGCCAGTTTTGCTTTACCGAAAGCCGTTCACACATTACAATAGACCCATGAGTGTAGATAATCCCTTCTTTCATCGCGGCGCAATCCGGCGAGCGCAGGAGTTCCATGGCCGCGACAAAGAAATCGCCCAAATTTTGGGTCTGCTGCGCAACGGGCAGAGCGTTTCGCTGATCGGTCCCCGCCGCATCGGCAAAAGCTCGCTGCTGCTGCACCTGCTGCGGACGGCGACGCGACAGGATTATCAACTGGGCCCGCCGGCGGCGTTGTTCCTCATGATTGACTGCCAGGAGTTGGGCGGTTCGCCGCCGGAAGAGGTGTATGAGGCGCTGCTGATGGGGCTGTTGGATGTGGCTGAAGATGCCGGCATTCACCTGGACAACACGGCTCATGCCGGCAGCTACCGCACCCTGGATCGCACCCTCAGCCACATTTACCGCCGCGATGTGCGCGTGGTTGTCCTCCTCGACGAATTTGAACTGCTGGCAGCTAATCCCCACCTCACCCCTTACTTCTTTGCCCGTCTGCGCGGCCTGACCACCAAATATGGTCTGGCTTATCTGACCGCCAGCCAGCGCCCTCTGTTCGACATTACGGCTGACGAACAAATTCTTAGCTCTCCTTTTTTCAACATTTTTGTCACCCTCCCTCTGGGTCTGTACTCTGCGCTGGAGGCGCGCAGCCTGTTAATTACCCGTTTGCACGACACGGGCTTTACCTTTTCCCACCGCCTGATAGATCACTTGCTGCACCTGGTGGGCCCGCACCCGTTCTTCCTGCACATAGCTGGCTACCACGCCTTTCAGGCGTTAGCCCAAGGCATTGACCTGGACAACGACCCGACCCTGATTGACGAAGCCATTGAAGTTGAAGCAGATTCCCATCTGGGTTACCTGTGGCAAAACCTGACGCCCGCCGACCGGTATGCCCTGGCGATTGCTCATGGGCCAGTGGACAGTATGCGCTTGCTGGAACAGCAATGCCTCATCCGCGCTGGGGACGGCAGCTACGCCTACACCAGCGAAATCCTGCGCCGCTACGTGCGCCGCCAGGACGTGCCTGGACTGGTACAGGCTGGCCCCTTTGTCATTGACCAACAGCGTCATCAGGTGTGGGCTAATAGCCTGGAACTCAGCCTGACCACTTCCCAATTTCAGTTGCTTTCTTGCCTTTGCGCCCAGGCGGGGCAGGTCGTATCGAGCGATGACCTGGAAACGGTGGTCTGGGGAGAAGCGTTGATTGACGACCCTGACCGGCTCAAGACCATGATCAAACGTTTGCGCCGGGCGATTGAACCATTTGATAACTGGATTGTTAGCGAACGTGGCGTAGGCTATGCTTTGCGTTCACCGGATTAAAAAAGGGCGTGGTTGGCGTTGGCTGCGGTGGGCGGCGGTTCACCTCTGGCGACTGCGCCTGCCTGCCTTGCTGCTGCTAATTTTCTTTTTCTGGCCCTCTGCTCTCCTGCTGGCCCAATCTTCTCCCACTTACTGGCGTTATGAGGCGTTCGGGCAGCTAGACCTGCTGGCTGTGGCGGACATCAACTACGACGGCATGGATGAGCTTATCGTCGTAGCTGAAAGCGTCAGCCTGGCGCTGGTACGTTCCGACGGCAGCGAGGCGTGGACGTATCGCGCCCAGTCAGCCATTTTACAGTTAGCCGCCGTCAACGTGCATGGGGATGCCCACCCACAAGGGGAGATTGCCTTTACCACCGCCACCCAGTTAATTTTGTTGGGTAGCGATGGCGACGCTATCTGGGAGCAGCCGCTGGTTGTCGAACCCGTTGCCCTGGCGGCTTTCCGCATGGGCCAGAATGGGCAGGAGCAGTTATTGTTACTGGGCAGCAATGGCCGGCTGCTGTTATATGACGGTCTGGGCAACGTCACCTGGGAGTATACAGTAGATGAGGCTGTTGCCGACGATACAGCGCCGCGCATGATGGTGGATGACGTCAATCAGGACGGGCAGAATGAGGTAGCCCTGGGCTATTTTCTGAACCGAGGATTCAGCCAGTTAGCGCTAATTGGCGCCGATGGGCAGGAGGTGTGGAAGCGCAGCCTCAGCGGGCGCATGACGGCGTTGACGTTTGTCCGCTTCGGCGCAGATACAGCCCCTTACGTGGCTGTGGGAACCGTGCTGCAACCCGATCGCACGTTTGTATACCTCTTCGATGCTTTAGAAGGACGCGAACAGTGGCATCGTACGCCCACTAAGACTGTCACAGCGCTGGTGCCGGCGCAACTACCCGGCGGCCCGGCGCTGTTAGTGGGAACCAGTGTGGGCACAGTCATTGCCTATGATGCGCAGGGCAAACGATACTGGACGCGCGTCTATGCCGACCAGGCTAACCGCCGCATTGCGGCTATTGCCGCTCTGACCATAGGAACGCCCGAAACGGTCGAAGAAGGGTTGCCTGCGGGCGACCTGTCGTCTGGTAGTCTGCTGCAGCGGCTGTCGCTGGCGGTCACGCTGGCTCCTGAGCCAGGCAGCGCCGCCGCCGACGTGCTGGTGCTCAATGGGGATGGGCGTTTGTTGGAGACATTCCCCTCAGCCAACGCCAGCGGCCTGACGCGCCTGACAGACATCAACCGCGACAACAAAGGCGAACTGCTGCTGGCCCGCTTTGCCGCCTTAGAACTACTGGATCCGGGTATTGGCACGCAGCAGAACCTCCCTGGTTGGAACTACAGTCTGGATGCCCAGCCGCAAGCGGCGCTGGTGGCTGACATTGACCGCGATGGTCAGGAAGAGCTTCTTATTGGGGCTAACGATGGCCGCCTGCACATATTAAGCAGCCAGAGTACCAGCGGCGACCCCGGCAGCCGCGTAGAAAACCTGGGGGGCGTGATCACAGACATTGCGCTGGCGGAGACCGGGTTGGATGGGCCCCCCGATATTGTGGTGGTGCGCAATACCATTGTGACGGACGACGACCAGCGAGAGCGTCTGGAGGGGGGCATTATGGTGCTGCGCCCTGATGGGCGTCTTATCTGGCAAACCACTCTGCCCACTATCATCAGCAGCGTCCTGGCTGCCGACATCAATAACAGCCGCCGCACAGAAATTATTGTGGGCACAAACGACGGGCAGGTTATCACCTACTCCCTGGCAGGCGAGGAGTTCTGGCGCGTGGCGGTCAATGGCAGCGTGGAACACCTGGCAGTATTGGACGGGCAGCGGTTAGGGCGGATCGAAATAGTGGCGGCTACCAGCGCGGGCGAGTTGTATAAAATTAACAACAAAGGCACGGTGGTTTCGCAAGAAGTGGCTTATCTGGCTGACATAACCAGCCTGTGGCGTATTGACCAGACAGGAGAACTACGGGCGCAACTGTTGTTGACGGTAGACGACGGTACGGTGCGCGGTCTGAACTGGCGCGGTATTGAACTGCCGAATTGGGTGCGGCGCACGGATGGGTTGCCGACGTTGACTATGCCTGCCGGCAATTCATTCCTGATCGCCACCGATGAGGCGCACCTGCTGCGCCTGGATTTCGACAATAACCTGGTATGGCAGTTGAGCGACCTGGGTCTGGTTAAGAGCCTCTATTGGGGCGACCTGGATGGCGATGTGCGACCCGATATTGCTGTGGGCAACCGGGATGGCGACTTATTGTTGTTTACCAACGATGGCAGCGGCCCCTGGGACACGTTGTCTCTGGGCAGCGGCGTCTACTTCGTGGGGGCGCTGCGCAACGCCGATGCCGAGCAGATGGAACTGGTTGTGGTCAACGACAACGGCGAAGTGCATCAGTTCCGCTCGCAGGTGAACCGTCCCCCCCTGATCGTCAACCCCCAGACAGAGGCGGAGGCGGGACAGTATAGCGTTAATGTCTCTGTCCAAGATGTGGAAAACGACCTGGTGCGCGTGCAGTTGGAAGTGTACGACGCAGAGTCAGGCAACTGGACGGGGCAGGGCGTGCGTACGGTGAATGGCGTGGGCACGATGTTCTGGAGCATTGATCCCCAACTGGCAGCTAATGGTCTGCTGTACCGCTTTTCTTATGCCGATGCTTCCCAAACAGGCGTTGTAGGCCCTTTGCCGGGCATTCCCGCAATCCCGCCAGACAACACGCCAAACTGGTTGGGCGCCGGCATTTTGCTGTCGGTGGTAGCCGTGTCCACCAGTCTTATCTGGTTGCGTTACAATCGCTCTTTGCCGCGCCATGCCCGCCGCTGCTATCGCCAGTTAAAGCAGCGCCCGCAGCAGACGCTGGACCTGTTGGCGACGCAGTATAACCGGCGCAAAGGCTCGCCCGATTTTCTGCTGAATCTGGGTAACCAGGCGCGTCAGGATAACAACAGGCTGGTCGCCAGTCTGGCGGATGGGTTGTTTTTGTTGGCTGACCGTCCGGAAGCCGCCCTGACGATTATCAACACGGCTCTGGACGAAGTCGCGGCGCTGAAGTTGCCGTGGGAGAATCTGGAGGTGTGGCAGCAAAACTGCCGGCAAGGGCTGGCCCTGTTAGAAGCGCCGACGATTACCGAGAGCAGCCTGCTGCGCCCACAGTTGATGCAGCTTCTGGAAATGCAGACAGACGGCGCGGAAACCTTGCCGGCTATGGCGGCGCTGCTGCCCATTCTCACTGCGCTGCGGGACAGCGAGCGCGTGGACCTGGCTGACGACCGGCTGGTTTATTTGCACGAGGCGCAGGTTTTAATCCGGCAGTTACAAGAGCAGTTGGCCGATTGGCCCGCGCGTATTACGACCTTAATCGTAGGCGCTATCGCCAACCGTTGGGATGGTCTGGTCAGCGCCGCGATTGAGGAGCTGCGTGGTCAGGCGCAAATTGCTGTCACCTTAAAAACGCGCCGCCTGGCGCCGCAGCCCAGCGGTATTGTGGTGGCGCTGGAGGTGGGGAATTTTGGGCGGGCGGCGGCGGAGAATATTACGTTGCGGCTGGCCGAGGACCCGGCTTATGAATCCCAAAACGGACCGATTCACATTCCCATCCTGCCCCCCGGTCGTACACGCCAGGTGGAAGTGGGGATTAGGCCGCGCGTGGAAGACCGCTTTCGGGCTGTCTTTCAGGTGACGTATGACGACCGCCACCAGCAGGGCAAGACGATGGCTTTTGGCGACATGGTGTATTTGCTCTCCCCGGCGCGCCAGTTTACGCCTATCGCCAATCCCTACCTGCCAGGCACGCCGCTGCGCCGCCACAGCGCCCTTTTCTATGGACGCGAGGATTTATTCCAGTTTATTGCCGAAAATGCGGCCCGGCGCACGCAGCGCAACGTGTTGATCTTAATGGGACAACGACGCACGGGCAAAACCTCCGCTTTGCTGCGGCTGGAGGAGTATTTGCCGCCGCACGTGCTGCCTGTTTACATTGACTGCCAATCCCTGGGGGTGACGCCGGGAATGCCGGCATTTTTCCACGACCTGGCCTGGCTTATTTCGGATGCCCTGGCGGCGCGGGGCATTGATCTGCCCGTGCCCGAGCCAGAGGCGTGGCTGGCGCATCCCACCCGCCTGTTCGAGCGGCAGTTTTTGCCCGCCGCCCGCGCCGCCGCCCCCTCCGATGCCGTTTTCCTGTTTGTTTTTGATGAGTTTGAAGCGTTTGAAAACCTGGTAAACGATGACATTCTGCCGCCTACTCTCTTTACCTATCTACGCCACATGATGCAGCATGGGGAGGGGGTGGGGTTTGTCTTTGCCGGCACGCGCCGTCTGGAAGAAATGACCACCGACTACTGGTCGGTGCTGTTCAACATTGCCCTCTATCGCCAGATTGACTTTCTGGATCGCGACGCCGCCATCCGGCTGATTACCGAACCGGTGGCCCCTAACCTGATTTACGACGACCTGGCCCTGGACAAAATCTTGCGCGTGACCGCCGGGCACCCTTACTTTTTACAGTTGGTCTGCTACACTCTGGTCAACCGCGCCAACAGCGAAGGCAGCGGCTACGTGACCATTAACGACGTCAATGCCGGCCTGGACGAAATGCTGCGCCTGGGTGAAGTGCATTTTGCCTACATCTGGCAGCGCTCCACCCCCACGGAGCGCGCCCTATTGACGGCTGTGGCTCACCTGATGGATCGCGACTTGCCATTCCGTCCGGCGGATTTGCAGCAATATCTGGCTGACTATGGCATCCACCTGACCCCCGCCGAAGTGACCGCCGGCCTGACGCACCTGGTGGAGCGCGACATCATGCGCGAGTTCAGCAGCGAAGCCACCACTCTCTACGAGTTGAAAATCGGCCTGGTGGGGTTGTGGACGGCGCAAAACAAGAGCCTGAGCAAGCTCCTCGAAGAAAAAGCCTTCCGCGCCCCCCTGTCATGACACCCTATGTCATTCCGAAGGCGACAGCCTGAGGAATCCCAACCACGTTACTTCGCCAACGCCGTTGGGATTCCTCCCCTTCGACAGGCTCAGGGCTGGGAATGGCAAGGTTGCCAGCCATGTCATGCCGAAGGCGACAGCCTGGCTCTTCTAGCGGGCGGCGTTGGCGTTCATGTTGCTGTTGCGGCTGGCGTCCGTCGTTTGCCCTGGATCGCGCATCACCCAGGAATCAATGTGACACCAACCCTGTTTGTGTCCCATGTTGTTGCCGCCGGAAAGCTGGCCTGACCACTGTTCCACCACGCCATCGTCGGGATCGTCCAGGAAGATCGTCGTCACCGGATTACAGAAATCCCAACGCCACCATACATCTTTGTCTGATGTCGTGTAGTAATAGACGTTATCCCGCGCCCAGGTGGGGATGCCCGCCAGCCACAGCGCCGAACCATCATAAGTCAGATCGAAATTGGTACCGCAGCCGACGCCAAAAATCTGCCCCAACAGCGCCAGATTGCCTGCCAGCGCCGTGCCCTGATAAGGCGTGCCCACGCTTTGAATCAAGCGGGGCCCGGTGGCGTAATTCAGACCGCTCCAATAATAAGTGTACAGGTGCAGCGAGGCCGCGCCCCCCTGGCTGTGGGCCACCGCGCCAAAGGAGTCGAACTGCGCCCCGTAGCTGCCGATCAATTGGGCAAATTCATCGTGACTGCGGTTTTGGTTGTAATCTTCAAATAGCGTGTAGTTAGTGAAGTTGGCGGTGGGCCAGACGCTGTTGGAGCAGTAACCATGAACCAGCATCAGCACACTGCCTGCTTCAGGCGTGTTTACGGCGGCTGCCGGGCGCGGCCCGGTGAGCATCTCCCCGGTAATGGCTCCGGCTGGTTGTCTGGCTGTGGCTGGCAGTCGCTCCGCTAGCAGCGGCAGGGCGTCTACCACAGCCAGCGGAATGTGCGTATTCACGTCTTGCACACGCACCTGACGCAGTTCAAAGGGGGCGACAGCCTGGGCGCGCGCCAGCCAGCGCCCATCCAGGCTTAGCGAAAGCTGTACGCCGGTTGCCGTTGGCGTGGGTTGCACGATGCCGCCTATCCAGGCGACGGGCGTCATTTGCCCATCGGGCTGGCTGCCCCACACTTCGGCAAAGAGGTTGACCCGACTGAGCGGGCCCAGGGGCGTGGCGCTCAGGTTTATTTGCCAGCGGTGGTTGTCGTCTGTGACCTGGGCCTGGGCTGCGGCGTCATTCAGGGCCAGCGACGGGGTAATGATAGGGAAGGTGTGGGCGCTGCTGCGCACAAAAGCACGCCCGGCGGGCGTCTCGCCGCGCACCAACACTTGCGCCGTATAGTCGCCTGTTTGCGTCGCCGTGAAAACGCCGCCGAAAACGCCGTCATTGGCTGCGCCATCGGCGTGCTGCCCATCGTCCATCATGGGGATGCGCTGCACGGAACCGCCGGGCAGGTGGAGGGTGATGCCGGCATCTCTGACCACCCCAGCCATCGCCGCCGGCTGATCTTTTTGTCCATTGTCACGGTAGACGTAGCTTACCAGGCCGACTTGCTGGCCCGCCAGCAGATTATAACTGCTCAGGTGCGTGTACAGGCGGTAGGGGCTGTCGCTGGACAGGGCTATATAACCGTCTGGCAGACTGTCGCTCTGGCGGGCGCTGGCATTAGCAGTAATCTGGAGATGGTAAATGCCGGCAGGCGCATTGGGCAGCGTATAGAAGACGCCTGGGTACTGCCAGGCATTGATACCCAAGCTGGCTGGCTGCCCGCTGCCCGCCAGGGCAGCTAACGGCTGCTGCCTCCCGCCGGGCGGCTGCACGGAAATGTCCCACGCCGCGCCCTCAGGAGCAAACAGCACGAGCGACAGGTTACCTGCGCTGTCCACAGGTAGTTCCGCCTGCCAGGCCCATCCCCCGCTGCCGGCAGGGGCCAGGTGAATGGGGAGCATGGCGGCGTGCGAACGAATGCCGGCATCCGCCGGATCGGGCAGCCGCATGATCCCACTGAGAATGTCAGCAGGCGGTCCGGCTAGCTGTTTGGTTGGCAGAGATTGGGAAGAATTGGCGGAAACGGAGCGATGGGCAAAGAAAAGAAAAGCAACAATAACGGTAAGCAGAGCGAACAAAATAGGGAAAGCGCGTGTTTTCATGATACTCCTGATGAGGTTGAGGGTGAATTCCTGTAAAAGTATAAGGAATCTGTGCCGCCAACACAAGAGTCAGGAGGGGGTAAAAGGGACTAA
>CAYQYJ010000107.1:0-9942 GCA_964421605.1 uncultured Ardenticatenaceae bacterium
GGCAGGCTGTCATGCGCAGGCGTGTGCCCGCGACGGTAGATAACTGTATGGCAAACCGGGCAGTCGCCCCGCGTAGCTGGGGAGCCGTTGGCTGCCCATTCCGGTTGGGGATGTTGCAGGATGCGCTTCTCTTTACATTTAAGGCAGTAGCCTTCTAACTGTTCTTGTTCACTCATCATCATTAAAATTAGGGAGCAGACGGGGAATGCGCCCCTCTGCTAGTATTTGCTCTCCGGCAGTCGTCGTTAACTGAAACCTTCCAGGTCAGTGCCTTCTAAGTCGTTGACCACTTTTTTCACCAGGGGAATCTGGTCTTTGTGTACCACCAGAATAGCGTCTTCGGTGTTGACCACAATCATGCCTTCCAGGCCAATAGCCACCAACAGTTTGTGGTCTTCGTAGTTATACAGGAGCGAATCGGTGGAATCATACGCCTGTACCAATCCTTTCATAACGTTGGCTTCGCGGTCAGGGTTAATCGCCTCTTTCAGGGCATACAGCGTACCTGGGTCGCTCCAACCCATCTGACCATGCAATACCAGGGCGGAGTCTGCCGGCAAATGCGTCAAAATCGCATCATCAAAACTCATTTCTGGCAGCGTCGGATAGACGCGCTGCAACGTGTCCGCATATTCAGGCTGCCCAATAGCCGCTCCAATTTCTTGTAAGCCAGCCCACATAGCTGGTTGGTAACGGCGATAAGCCTCGCTAATAAAACCCACCGTCGTCACAAAATAACCTGTATTCCATACGTGCGTCCCTTCTGCCAACATGCGGCGACAGACGTCCAACGACGGGCGGTAAGTCAAGGAGCCAAAGCCATAGTAGGGCCAGTCATCAATCTGACCGCGCCTGGGGCCCAAACCAATCCAGCCCAAATTCGCATTGGCAAAACGGGGGGTTTCACCGATAAATAGAATGTCCGCCTGTTTTTGTTGTACCAGTTGTTCCGCATTTGTCAAGGCACGGCGGAACGTGGCCTCATCAGACATAGTATTGTCCCCCCACAGAATCGCCACAATTTCGTCTGGTTGGGTCAGGTGCGCCAGGTGTATAACTGCCAGCCCCACGGCTGCCGCCAGATCGCGCCGTAGAGGCTCGCCAATGAGGTGCGCCGGAGATATTTGGGGCAACTGCTGCGCAATTAACTCGACGTAGCGCTCATTGGTGGAAATAAAAATATTCTCCAGACCGCATAATTCCTGCACCCGTGCTACAGCCAACTGCAGCGTGGAACGGTCGCCAATAATCGGTTCGAACTGTTTGGGTGAACGCTGCCGGCTGATGGGCCACAAGCGGCGGCCGCTGCCGCCAGCAAAAATAAGAACTTTCATAAGCTCAGCCTCACTGTCATGTCTGGCCTGCTGCGCCTGTCTACGCCCTGGCGCGGCAGCCCACTCTCTATCACACGTTGTATTCCGGATCAGGTTCTCGGCACGAGATGTAATTCATTCCCCCCACCTGCTGGGCCATGCCTTTCAACTCCATGAGCGTTAAGGTACTGCTCACCAGGGCGCTAGGCAAGCCTGTCTGTCGCGCCAGGTCGTCAATATGCACAGGCTGCGGCGACAAAATAGCCAGCAGCGCCGCCTCTTCGGCGGTGTCTGGCAAAGCCATTTGCACCGCCACCCGCTCGGAGACCATGTTAATATTCAGGTCTTCCAGGATGTCTTCCACACAGGTAACCAGCTTGGCGCCTTTTTGAATCAAGCGGTTTGGTCCCTGGCTGGCCGGGCTGTTAATGTTGCCCGGAACGGCAAAGACCTCCCGATTTTGCTCCAGGGCAAAATCAGCCGTGATCAGCGCCCCGCTGCGTTCGCCAGCTTCTACCACCAGCGTGCCCATAGACAAACCGCTGATAACGCGGTTGCGCGGGGGAAAGTTTTTAGCGTCGGGCTGCACGCCCAAAGCATATTCGGTGATCACGGCGCCCTGACCATTTTGCCCAATGCGGGCAGCCAGGGCGCGGTTCTCTGGCGGATAGATGGTGTCCAAACCCGAACCAAGCACGGCAATAGTACGTCCTCCCATCTCCAGAGCAGTCTGGTGGGCAATGGAATCAATGCCCCGAGCCAGACCGCTGACGATGGTCACGCCGTTGCTGACCAATCCGGTCACCAACGTGCGCGTCACCTGACGCCCATAGGTTGTCAGGCGGCGCGTTCCCACCACAGCCACCGCCCATTGGTCAACTTCGTTCAGTTGGCCGTACAGATAAAAGAGGGGCGGCGCGTCGGGAATTTCGCGCAGATAACGCGGATAGGCGGGGTCGTTCCAGGTAAGCAGAGAAATATTGGCTGCCTGGACTCGCGCCATCTCCTGATCCAGGTTCAAACTGGCGCGGCTTTCCAACAAGTTGCTGATAGCTCGCTGGTCCAGGCCCAGGCGCTCCAGGTCGCTCTGGCTGGCATGCCAGGCCAGTTCCAGATCGTGGAAGTAATTCAGCAGCGCCTGAATTTTGGCCGGGCCTATCCCTTTGACAAGGTTAAAACCCAGCCAATACTTTTGATCGGACATAGGGGTGAGAATACCACCTGTTTTTGTCAGGCGTCAAATAATGCCGGCAGCCATTCTGGCAAACCTCACTCGTCGCCCCTGGCTGGCAGCAAGCCAGGCAGCAAGGCCACCGTCATGGTACCCGTCTCGAAATCAATCGCCTGAATGATTTCCGCCACATCTGGCAGCAGGAGTTCGCCATAAGGGCCCTGTACCACGAATACGTTGTTAGCCCGAGTTTCCAGCACTTCCACTAACCTGCCCAGAAATTCGCCCTCCGTGCTGTGGACTGCCAGACCTTCTAATTGGTATAGAAAATATTCGCCTTCTTCCAGAGGAATTGCTTCCGCCAACGGCACGCGCAGCCAGAGGGAACGTAAGGTTTCGGCGGCGTTGCGGTCATCATAGCCAGCCAGTTTGAGCAGCACCGAGTTCTGATGGAATCGCGCCCCTTCTACAGCAATCAACCGCGGCGACTCCGCATCTGGGTCCTCGCTGACATACACTTCCTGCAGCCAGGTGTACCGCTCAGGCACGTCGGTATGCACGATGACGCGCACTTCGCCGCGGACGCCATGTGGACGCGAAATCTGGCCTATCAGTAAAAAACGAGGCTCAGTGTCTGGTGTCACCGAGCCTCGCCAGGTATCCGACTCAGGTTCGGGCGAACGCTGTTCTATCAAAACACAACCTTCCTTCAACAGTCAGATAAAATGGTCGAATCACTCTTCGACTACTTCCAGGTTAACGCGCTTGCCCTGTCTGGCAGCCGCCACCTGGACAATGGCGCGAATGGCGTTGATAACGCGCCCTTGTTTGCCAATGATGCGTCCCATGTCACTGCTGGCAACGCTTAGTTCGACAACGATAGCCGTTGCGCCTTTAATTTCGCTGACAGTCACCTGGTCCGGGTTATCAACAAGGGATTTAACAATGTGTTCCACAAGGTCCTTGAACATTCTAACTCTCCAACCTATTGAGGCCACCCACACAACAGCAGCCACCGCCGGAAAAAGGCCGGCGCTTCTGGCTCACAGGTGATCCCTACACAATTTGAGATGCCGCTGCCGGCGGCTGCTCCACAAAGAGCAAGCCGCCGCGACCAAGAAGGTAAACCCGGCGCAGGCTCCTGCCTATGGCTGCACCAGACGCTACTCTTCTTCGTCCAGCGCCGGCATTTCCATAACCATCGTGGAGGCTGCCGCGGCGGCGTCTAGCGCCGGCATTCCTAATTCGGTAACGAGCGTGGGCGCCGCTTCGACAAACGGCACGCCCTGATATTCAGCCACCAACGCTTCCAACTTTTCGCCGGCATGCAGCCGCTGTAAACGATTCAACGTGCCTTGTTTATCCAACAAGCGGCGCACCGCATCAGACGGCTGCGCGCCCACGCTGAGCCAATATAAAGCCCGATTCTCATCAATGTTATAGGTGGCGGGGTTGGTCAATGGATTATAGTGACCAATCCGCTCCACAAAACGGCCATCCCGCTTAGCCTCTACGTCAGCCACGACCACACGGTAGTGAGGTTGTCGTTTCTTACCTACACGACTCAAACGAATTTTCAGCATTGTCTTAAAATCTCCAATTCAAAATGTAAGGGTGTAAACCTGGCGTTACCCTGGTTGCTACATACGCCCACTGAACAGATTGCTCAGGGCGCTGCGACGTCCGCCACGTTTGAAATTTTTCATCATGTCCTGCATTTCGCGGAACTGCTTGAGCAGCACGTTCACATCTTGTACAGACGTGCCCGAGCCATTGGCAATGCGCCGTTTACGGCTGGCCTTGAGTATCTTCGGGTTGTGCCGCTCTTCAGGCGTCATGGAACGAATAATCGCTTCCACCCGCTTCAATTCGCCTTCCGCGCCGCTCAAATCTACATCTTTAGCCAGTTTGTTGATGCCCGGCACCATCTCCAACAGTTGGGCAATGGGGCCCAGTTTCTTCATTTGCTGCATCTGACCCAGGAAATCCTCCAGGTCAAATTCACCTTCCATCAACCGCTTGCCCGCTTTTTGCGCTTCTTCCTGATCTAACTCTTGTTGGGCGCGTTCAATCAGGGTGAGCACATCCCCCATGCCCAGGATGCGGTTAGAGAGGCGATCGGGATGGAAAATTTCGATGGCGCTCAGCTTCTCGCCCGTTCCCAAGAACTTGATGGGGACGCCTGTCACTTCGCGCATAGAAATAGCCGCGCCGCCGCGGGCGTCGCCGTCAATCTTGGTCATAATCAGACCCGTCAGATTAACCGCATTGTGGAAGTCAGTGGCTACGCGAACGGCTTCCTGACCCGTCATAGCGTCGGCAACCAGCAAGGTCTCAATGGGCTGAACGCGGGACTTGATCGCCTTGATCTCGTCCATCATCATTTCGTCAATGTTCAAGCGCCCGGCAGTGTCCAGAATAACGACTGTCGCCCCCTCTGCCTTAGCCTGCCTGACGCCATTGGCGCACACATCCGGCGGGCGCGCTTGCGTGCCTTCGCTGTAAACGGGAATGTCCAACTGCCGCCCCAACGTCTGCAATTGGTCAATGGCGGCAGGACGGTAAATGTCAGCCGCCACCAATAACGGGCGACTGCCGCCACGGCGCAAATGCAGCGCCAGTTTGGCAGCCATGGTCGTCTTACCTGCGCCCTGCAAGCCTACCAGCATAATAATCGTTGGCGACTGCATCCCAAGATTCAGACGACCTGGCTCGCCCAGCGTGTGCACCAGCTCTTCATTGACGATTTTAACCACCATCTGGCCTGGCGTCAGGCTGGTCATGACCTCCTGCCCCACAGCCCGTTCGCGCACCCGGTCAACAAACTTTTTGACGACCTTGTAATTGACGTCCGCTTCCAACAGGGCCAGACGGACCTCGCGCATGGCGTTATCTACGTCAGCCTCTGTCAATTTGCCGCGCCGCTTCAAGCCATCAAAAACAGTCTGTAAGCGATTGCCCAACGATTCAAACATGATAGGGTCATTACCTTCTGCGGGAAGCTGCGATGCACAGCCATAAACGACAATCAAGCCTGGGGGCTGCTGGACGTAAACGCCCGATAACGCCGCCAATGCGCACGCCGCAGCCTGCGCTGCAGCGCCTCACAAGGCTAAAAATTTTAACGCAGCCGCCACGCCGCGTCAAGAAATGGTCGAATGAACCGATCAAGCCGGCTGTTGCAGCGCCAGCGCCGCTGCCGCCAACAGCGCGGCGCGGTCCGTGTTCTCCCAGGGGGCGTCTATATCGTCGCGACCAAAGTGCCCATAAGCCGCCGTGGCGCGATAAATCGGGCGGCGCAAGTTCAAATCGCGCACAATCGCGCCTGGTCGCAGGTCGAAATTCGATTCGATAAGCTGCACCAGCAGATCGTTATCCAGTTTGCCTGTGCCAAAAGTTTCCACGCTGATGCTGATGGGGTGCGCCATGCCAATGGCGTAAGCGATTTGCACTTCACAGCGTTCTGCCAGGTCTGCGGCGACCACGTTCTTGGCTACCCAGCGGGCGGCGTAAGCGGCGCTGCGGTCCACTTTGGTGCAATCCTTGCCGCTAAATGCGCCGCCGCCATGCCGCCCCATACCGCCATAGGTGTCTACAATGATCTTGCGCCCGGTCAGGCCGGCATCGCCCATGGGGCCGCCCACGACAAAACGCCCGGTGGGGTTAATGAAAATACGCAACTCATCATCTACCAGGTCTGGGGGCAAGACTGGGTGAATCACGTGTTGGATGATGCCGGCATGTACCTCTTCCTGGCTTATCTCTGGGGCGTGCTGCGTGCTCACCAGCACCGTATGAATGCGCCGGGGTCTGCCATAACTGTACTCGACCGTTACCTGCGTCTTGCCGTCGGGCCGTACCCAGGGCAGCGTGCCATCCCGCCGCACCACGGCCAGCCGCCGCGCCAGCTTATGCGCCAGATCAATGGGCAGCGGCATCAGCGACTCCGTTTCATTGCAAGCAAAGCCAAACATCATTCCCTGGTCGCCCGCCCCAATGGACTCAATCAACGCATCTTCAGAGCCATTGCGCCGAAACTCTAGCGCCCGGTTCACGCCCTGAGCAATATCTGGGCTTTGCTTTGCCAGCGCCACCAAAACGCTGCACGTATCCGCATCAAACCCTTTGTCGCTGTCGTCAAAACCGATCTCGCGCACCACATGGCGCACCAGATCATCAAAATTGACCTGAGCCGTGGTTGTAATTTCGCCAAACAACAAAACCATACCCGTTTTTACCGCCGTCTCACACGCCACGCGCGCATACGGGTCCTGCGCCATGATAGCGTCGAGGACGCCGTCACTGATCTGATCGCACATCTTGTCGGGGTGACCTTCGGTGACAGATTCTGACGTAAACAGTAAGTGCGGCGAATTCATAAAGGAATTGCTCATATGTACCTCCATTGCCTAAATCATGCTGGCTGGCTGCCGCCGGGCCAGTAGTTTTCAGAAAGATACACCAGGACTGGCGGCGCGGCGCACGCCTGGCGACGTTTTCCACCAGGTTGCCGCGAAAAAAAAGCCTCTTGCAAGGCAAGAGGCTACAGGTCAGCGCTGGCTTCTTATCTTTCAAGTTCCAATCCTGACGGACTTAGCACCTGTCCCTGAATTCAGGGGGTTGCTGCAGTTTCAACGGGCCGGTCCCTCCACTGCTCTTGATAAGGATTCTGCTGTACAGTTTTTCAGGTTGTGACCGGGGCAGTCACGCCTGCGCCGGATGGTTAAGAGTATACCTAAAGGATCACAGATGTCAAACAAGCGCGCGTCCGTTCCCCTCATTTTCTCTTGACAAAGTGTGGCAGTTACACTAAACTTATTTGACAATTAGTGTAATAAATACACTTATGGAGGCGTTATGATAATCAGTCAGGCACAGCACATTGGGCGGGGACACCGGTTGATGTGCCAGAATAATCAGGATTACGCCACCGCCGGTCAGCCGGCGGCGCACACCAGCTTCGGCATCGTCCTGGACGGCTGTGGCAGCAAATATGGACGGAGTCCACAGGTGACGCCATCCGCTAACGAAGTAGGCGCGCGGTTGCTGGGGCAGTTCATCAGCGGCTGGCTGCAATCGTGCGATCTAGAACAAGCCGCAGACGAACTGATCGCCCATCTCCACCAGGCTGCGATTGCTTTCCTGGCGCAGTTAACTGCCGCCATGCCCCTGGCAGACAGCGCCGCCCGCGCCCATTTTGTAGCCACGCAGCTTCTTTGCACGGTGGTGGGGTTTGTGGCGCGGCCCCAGGACGCTGTATTTTTCTGGTTGGGCGACGGCTATCTTTGCCTTAACGAGGACGTGATTTCGCTGGAAAACGGCAACCGCCCGGAATATCTGGCTTACACCCTGTTGGACAACCAGCCGCGCCCCTTCAACGTCTTGTATGTACGGCAGCGGGCGGCGCTGGCGCGGCTGGCGGTAGCCAGCGATGGCTGGCAGCCCGATTTACTAAGGCAGCTACGGCAACCGTTTTCTGGCCTGGCATTGCAGCGCTGGGTAAACCAGCAGGCGCAGCAGCGCGGTCAGTTTGAGGATGATGGGGCCATTGCCATTTGCTGGCTCAAAGGGGAAGAAACATGAACCCAATCTATATTCAGGGGAAGCGCGTGAAACTGGAGGCAACCGACCTGATCCAGACAGGCGGGGAGGGCATGGTGTTCCGCTGGCAGGGGCAGGCAGTGAAGGTGTACCATCAACCGCAGCCGCAACACAGCTTGAAGCTGGCGTATTGGCAGCAACAGGGTCTATCCAACCAGTCGCCGCCTGCTTTGCTGTGCCCTACAGCGCTGGTCTATAACAAGCAAGCGGAGGTAGTGGGGTTTGTGATGCCGGCACTCCCCTCCGGCGCCTTCCCCCTGAAACAACTGGCGAATGCCCACTTCACGGCGCACCATCAACTTGATGCGCGTCATGCTGTAGCCTGGCTACAGCACGTCCACGCCACCCTGACCCGGCTGCATCAGGCGGGCGTTGTGGTGGGCGACCTGAATGACCAGAACCTGTTTGGGCGGCTGCCGCTCTCTGGCGACGTGGCGCAAACCTTTTGGGTAGACGTAGATAGCTATCAGTTTGGCGGCTTCCCCTGCCCCGTGGCCCTGGACAGTTTCCTCGACCCACACCTGTATGGCATGGGGGATTTTAGCCAGAAGCCTTGCTTTTCGCCGTCCAGCGACTGGTACGCCTTTTTTGTGCTGCTGGTAAAAAGCGTGCTGCAAGTTCACCCGTACGGCGGCGTGCATCACAACCACAAGACATTGATGGCGCGGGCCAATGCCGGCATCACTATCCTCTCCCCAGATGTCACCTACCCGCAGCGCGCCCGCCCTATAGAAACGCTATCCGATGATTTGCTGCATCAGTTACAGATCGTATTTGCTCAGGGGCAACGTCCTCCGTTTTCCTCTTCTTTGCTCAACGACTATGCGCAAAGCCTGATCGTCTGCACGCACTGCGGTCGGGCTTATCCCCAACAGCGCGCCCATTGCCCAGCCTGCCGGCAGCGACACGCGCCGCCCCCACCTACCTTCCATCGAGGCCAGCTTATTTTCCGCTTGCTGCTGGACGTTGATGGCGACATTGTACAGACAGGCGTGCTGCCCTCCGGGCAAATCCAAGCCATTGTACGCAGCGGTCAGCAGTACCGGCTGGTGCGTGTGAGCGTAAGCGGCGTCCAGGAAGACATCCCCCTCTTTAGCGGGCAGGCGCGTTATCGCTTCGCCTTTTGGGGCCAGCATTTGGTCGTCAACCAGACAAACGCCAGCCAACTGCTGCTGCTGACCGTTACGCCTGATAGCTGCCAGATCGTTGCTCACTTGCAGACAGCTACTTTTCAAGATGAGGCTGTCTTTGCCGCCAGCGACCGCTTTCTCTATCGCTTAGCCAACGGCTACCTGATGCGCGGTCAATGGCAGCAGGGGCAGTTTGTGGAAGCCATCGCCGCTGACGCCCGCCGCCAGCAAACGCAGTTTTGGGCCGCGCCAGACCAGAGCGCGGCAGCCGGGTTTTATCGCCTGTTTGCCGCCTATCACTTCTTCCTGGCAACGCCGTCAGGAGCCGTGCTGCCGCTGTCCCTGCCGGCATTCCCCCCGCATACAAGCCTGCAAGACAGCGCCGCCCTCTTCAGCCACTCCCATGCAGCCATCCTGCTGCAGACGACGCAGAATGGACAGCAGCAGCAGCGCGTCTTTCTTTTTGACCACCGCGGGCAGCCGGGCGGTCATTGGCAGCATGCAGCGGCGCATGGGGCGCAGTACACCACCCTGGCGGGTAAAGCCCTTATCGGGCAGACGCTGCTGCACGCTACGGATGATGGTATTCTTAAGGAAAACAGCGCTGGTCAGACGCTCTTATCGGACAGCGCCGGCCACGTGGCCCACGGAGACCTGCTGCACGCCCATCCCCAGGGGCTGCTCATTCAGCAAACCTCGCGCCTCTGGCTGGCTGCCGGCAGGTAGC
>CAYQYJ010000108.1:0-9773 GCA_964421605.1 uncultured Ardenticatenaceae bacterium
CGTGCTGCCACAGCGCCAGGTTAGCCTGGTATTCGCTGAGAAGCGCCTGGAGATGTTGGTCATCCATCCATTTCCTCCCGTTACAACTCGATTTTAAGAGGGGCTGAACGGCCCGCTCTTGGCGCAAGGCGCTCAGGCCAACAGAAAATAATCGGATAATGGTTCATGATACCCTATAGGTTCATATTCGCCTGTGGCGGTATTCACCTGGTAGTTGCCGTTGTAGCCGCCTGCCGCGATGCGGTGCAGCATGTCTATCAGGCGATCGACGTCCGCCTCGTTGTTATAGCAGCCGAAGCTCATGCGCACCATGCCGGGCATGTTGGCTTTGTTGCCGGCAAGCAACTGGTCGCGCCAGGTGACGGCTTCGGTTTCGCCAAGTTGTAACAGATGCACCACGTAAGGGTGGGCGCAAAAGCAGCCACTGCGGACGCCAATGCCGCCTTCATACCCCAGAATAGCCGCCAGCTTGAAGTGGGAAATGCCGGCCAGGTTAAAGGGAATCACGCCTACTTTTTCCTGGGCGCGGGCGGGATCTGTTTCGCCGTAAATGCGAATGCCTGGAACTTCTTGCAGCCGGCGCAGGGCATAAGCCACCAGTTCCGTTTCGTGCGCGGCGATATGTTCCATGCCCACTTCCATCAACTGCTGCGCCGCCGCGGCCATGGCTATGGCGCCGACCACGTTGGGGCTGCCGGCTTCCTCTCGATCGGGCAGCCCGGCCCAATACACCTCCTCCAGGGTGACGACATCTACCGTACCGCCGCCGCAATACTCTGGGCCGGTTTCCAGAAAAACGGATTTCGGGCCAATCAATGCGCCCGTGCCAAATGGGGCGTACATCTTATGCGCCGAGAGAACCACGAAATCGAGATGTTCTGGATCGTCAACGGGTTTCATGTTTACGGGACGGTGTGGCGCCAACTGCGCCACGTCTGCCAGGATGCGCGCGCCGACGGCGTGGGCTTTGCGCGCCAGGCGGTGGATGGGCTGGATGAAACCCGTCACGTTGGATGCGCCAGTGACGGTAACCAGGGCAATGCGGTTGCCGTACCGCTCTAACTGTCTGTCGAAGTCTGCTTCATCCAGACGCCCTTCTGGCGTGGTCTTGACGTGCACCACGTTAGCGCGGCAGCGCCAGGGCAGATCGTTGGAGTGGTGTTCCATGGCCGTGGTCAGGACAATAGCGTCAGGTGGCAGGTTCAGGCGGTAGGAAAGCTTGTTGATGGCTTCGGTGGTATTTTTACCGAATATGACTGTATGCACCTGGGGATCTGCGCCAACAAAGCGGGCCACTATTTCGTGCGCCTGGTCGTAAGCCGCTGTGCTTAAACGGGATTTGAAGCCCGTGCCGCGATGCACGCTGGAGTAGTAGGGCATAAACTGCTGTATGACGTCCAGGACTCGCTTGAAAGGGGGGGTGCTGGCGGCGTTGTCCAGGTTGACATAAGCTGCGGCGCGGCCATCCAGCAGCGGCGTAGGGGCGTCTAGACCGACAATTTCGTGCCGCAGGGATAGGGCGTGGGATGTGGGGGGAATCATAGAAATCTCTCCGGGATGCGTGGCCAAATGTTGAAAAAAGGTAAAGAGCGTGTTTCATTTCGGTTGAGGCGAAGAGAATGAAGTTGGCGACAAATGATCTAGCAGGGCTTGCAGCCCCAGCAGGTAGCTGCGCCAGCCAAAGCCGACGATTTGCCCCAGGCAAACGGGCGCGAGCAGGGAGGTGTGGCGGAATGGTTCGCGGGCGTGGATGTTGGAAAGGTGGACTTCGACGGTGGGCAGGCTGGCGGCGGCGATGGCATCGCGTAGGGCGTAGCTGGTATGGGTGTAAGCACCTGGGTTGATGAGAATGCCGTTTGCCCAGGCGCGGGCGTCGTGGATGGCGTCAATGAGAACGCCTTCGTGGTTGGATTGCTGGCTGCGCAGATGCGCCTGGCGCGCGGCTGCCAGAGCAGCCAGGGCGGCGTCAATGTCCGCCAGTGTTTCATAGCCATAAATTTCTGGCTGGCGCGCGCCGAGCAGGTTCAGGTTAGGGCCGTGTAAAACGAGAATGTGCGTCATTTTGGTAATGGAAGCGGGCAAGATGCCCACGCTACAATTATTCCTGTTTCAGTACGGCGGGCAAGAACAAGAATACGTCTTCGTCGCCGGGTAGCGTGGTCGGGGTGGCGCTGGGCGGTGGGTTGGTGGCGGTAGGGGTAGCAGTGGGTAGGGGCGTCTTTGTCGCTGTGGGGGTGGCGCTGGGCGGCGGCGTCTGGGTAATGGTGGGGGAGGGACCAGGCGTACTGGTGCTGGTGGCGGTGGGGGTGCGGCTGGGCGTGGGCGTCAACGTGATAGTGGGGGTTTCGGTGATGGTGGGCGTGGGGGTAGGCGGCGTATTTTCCACAATGCGGTAAAGGATGCCGCTGAAGAAGCTGCCCAGGTAGAGTTCGCCGTTGCGGTCCTCGCCAAAGGTGCTGGGGGAGCTGACGCCTTCCAGCAGAAGCGTGTCTACCCAACCGCCGCCGCCGTCGCTGCTCAGGCTCCAGATTTTGCCGGCACAGCTATCCGCAAACAGGTAATGTCCGTACAACGCCGGGTATTGGCTGCCCCGATACATGTAGCCACCCGTAATAGCGCAGTTGCCGCTGTGGTCATATTGGAAAATGGGCGGCTCGGCGTCGGGTAGTGGGTCACAGGAGCCGGTGGGGGGGAAAGGATGCACGTCTGCGCCTTCAAAGCAGGGCCAGCCATAATTTTCGCCGCCGCTGCTGCCGGCAGGCTGGAAATTGACTTCTTCCCATTCATCCTGGCCCACGTCGGCAATGAACATGTCGCCTGTGAGGCGATCAAAGCTGAAGCGCCACGGGTTGCGCAGTCCATAAGCCCAGATGGCGGGCTGCGCGCCGGGCACGCCGACGAATGGATTGTCGGGGGGAATGGTGTACGGGACGGCGGTATTACTGACATCTACGCGCAGGATTTTGCCGGCAAGCGTGCTCAAATCCTGGCTGTTGTTATTTTCATAGGGCGGATACGAGTCTACTTTACCGTCGCCCACAGCTATATACAAATATCCATCGGGCCCATAGCTGAAGTCGCCGCCATAGTTCTCAATCCAGTTTTGCGGAATGTTAAACAACGGCAGTTCGCTGTTGGGGTCGGCTACGTTGGGGTTGGCGGTGACCGAAAAGCGGGAAATCTGGCTGTTGCCTGTGTCTTCTTGCGTATAGTGGACGTAAAAATACCCATTTTGCGCGTAGTCGGCATGGAAGATCAGACCTAGCAGTCCTTGTTGAAAGCCAAAGGACATAATGCGGTCGCTGATGTCCAGAAATTGGGTGACGTTTCCATTGGGGTGGACAATTTGAATCTGCCCTTGTTTCTCGACGACAAACAGGCGTTCGTCGCCCCCATAGGCGTCGGCGTCGGCGATGTCTGTAATGCCGCCGACAAAGAGGTGGTCGGTTACTTGCTCCAGGCTAATGTCTGGCGTGGCGACGGGGGAAGTGAGCGGCGCCGCTGGGCCCGTGGCGGCAGCGACCAGCGCTGCGGTGGCGGTCAGGAGCAGGACAATAAACCATAAGGTGGTGAATACGCTTTTGCGAGGCAACATTTTCTCCTTGTCAGTAGGGCGCTGCTGCCAGCCAATCTGCCGGGGGTAGAACGGTGGAACAAGTTGGCAAATTGTCCTACAAGGGGCAACTTCTACGGGGCGGGAGCGCCTGTATACGTTACGTGGTAAATGGCGGCGTCGTTGAATAAGCCAACGTATAGTTCGCCGTTGTGGTCTTGACCAAAAGTGATGACGCCAGTTCCGGGCGGACTCGTAAGGGGGCCCATCTGGCTGCTGCGCCAGATGCCATTGGCGTCGGGGACCAGCCCTAGAATCTGGCGGCTGCAGAAGTCGCCGTAGATGTAAATGCCCTGAAGGGGCGCATACTGGCTACCATAATACCTGTATCCGCCCGTTATGGCACAGTGCAGCGCGTCATGGTGGTAGGCAAAGATGGGGAAGGTGTAGGCGTCTGCTGGGGCGCAGCCGTTGTCGTCAAATGGTTGCCAGCCTTCGTAACAGCGCCAACCCAGATTGAGACCGCCAGCCGATGCCGGCAGCAAATTCACCTCTTCCCAGGCAGACTCCCCCACGTCAGCCACAAACAGGTCGCCGCTGGCGGCGTCAAAGCTGATGCGCCACGGGTTACGCAAGCCGGAAGCCCAGATTTCAGGACGGGCTGCGGGGTCGTCACCATACGGATTGTCGGGTGGGATGGCATAAGGTACGACGCTGACGTCCAGGCGCAGAATTTTGCCCAAGAGCGAGTTGAGGGCCTGGGAGGCGTTAGCCGCAGCGCCGCCATCGCCTACGCTCAAGTATAGATAGCCGTCGGGGCCAAAAGCCAGATCGCCACCATAATGATACGGCTGCTCGTGGGGAATTGCCAGCAGTACAATTTCGCTGTCCGGACTGATGTATTCCTCATCGTTGCCTGAGTGGGCAAAGCGAGAAAGCACCAGACTGCCGTCATCGCGGCTGTAGGTGACAAAAAGCAAGCCGTTTTGGGCGTAATCAGGCGAGAATGCCAGGCCCAATAAGCCCTGTTCAAAGTTATCCCGGTTAACGCGGTCGCGAATATCCAGAAATGGCAAGGTCGCCAACAATCCGTCAGGGTGAATGAGGCGCACCTGCCCCCACTTTTCGGTCACGAAGAGACGGGCATCGCCAGCATGGGTGATGCTGGTGGGGCGGTAGAGGCCCAACGCATATGGTTGCAAAGTGATGGGCTGCCAGCGCGGCGCTGCCGGCAGGTAGCTGATGGTCTCTTCGGCGGCTCTGCCCGGTGGGGTCTGACAGGCAGCCGCAAGCAAGGCCATGCAGGCGCAGAGCAGCCAGCAAAGCGAGGAAGCGTTCCTCATGAGCGGCGGCACACTGCCAGGGATGAATATTTTAGCCACGAATCACACGAATTTTCACGAATTTTTTCTCCGCGTTCTCGCGTAAGCGGACTGCCGCGTGAGCGGACTGTCGCATGAGACTAATTTTGCAGGATGGGCGGGTTGCCAACCCGCCCTACGGGTTATTTTCGAAGGAGCGGGGCATGATGGCGTTGGCGCGTCAGGCGGCAGCGGCGCGCTGCCGGGCGGCGGACACGAATTGGTGGAATCGCTCGCTGGCTGGCGACTCGGCTATCCAGCCCACCGGATTGAACATCGGTCTGGCGGCGGCGACCAACTCCCAGAAGCCGAGATTGGCTACGGGTTCGCCCCTGATGGCTTCATAGGCAGCCAGGAAGGCGTCTGCGGCTTCGGGCAGCCCCAGCAGAACCATGTCCATGCGCGCATAGCCAATGTCAATGCCCGGATCGCCGCAAGCGGCTTCTTCCCAATCCACAATGCCGGCAATCTCTGCCTGATGCCAGAGGATGTTGCCAGACCAGTAATCCAGGTGGACTAACGCAGGTGGGGACAGGTGCAAACGGGGCCACATGTCATTTACCGTCTGCCAGACCTGCATCCCTTCGGCATGGGCGCGCATGGGCGCCGGCATCTGATCGCCGCGGATAAACCAGGTGGCTTCGCTGTTGGCGTCTAACAGGAAGTCGCGGTGGCTTGCGGCGCAGGAAATGGCATGCACCCGCGCCAGCGCCGCCGCCAGCTTTTGCGCCCAGGCGATGAGGTCTGCGGGCGCGAATACCAAGGCGCCGGGAACGTACTGGGTGACAATGCCAGGCGACCCTAGCAGACTACCGCTGTCATCCAGATAGACGGGTAAAGGGACCGGAATACCGTTGGCGTGCAGCAATTGCAGCGTCTTAAATTCGCGGCGCGCCTTTTCGCCGCGATCATAGCTGCCAAATACGGCATAGCGGCGCAGAGCGAAGCGGCGTACATCACCTGCTGCGGTTTCTGTGTGCAGCAGGCAGGTGAAGTTGGAGTAACTGCCTGGCAGTGGCGATAACTCCGACCGGACAGCGCCAGGCGCGATTTGTTGTAGCAACTGCGGCAAATTGGCTGTATCGGGTAAAAGGTTGTCAGGCATCACATTTAAGCTCCGGGGGCGGCGTCACGGCTGCGTAAGCTGGTAGACGTCGCCGCCTGCCATGTCCAGGACATATAGTTCGCCAGCGGCGTCCTGACCAAAGCTGCTGATAAGCAGGTTGCTGTCCAGCGCGCCGCCAGTCTGCCAGCCGCCCGCCGGGGTCACGGAGCCGTTCCAGATCATGCCTGTGCAGTAGTCGCCGTAGAAATAGAGGCCATTAAACTGTGGGAACAGGCTGCCGCGATAGACGTAGCCGCCCGTGATAGAGCAGCGCCCATCGTCATGGGTGTAGCTGGTTACCGGGAAGGTGTAGACGGCGTCTGGAGCGCAGCCTGTCAGGTTGTAAGGCACAGGACCCTCGTAGCAGCGCCAGCCGTAGTTCTGACCGCCTGGATCGGGCGCGGCGACAACGTTTAGCTCTTCCCATTTGTTTTGACCCACGTCTGCCAGATAGAGGTCGTCCGTCACTCTGTCGAAACTGAAACGCCAGGGGTTGCGCAAGCCAATGGCCCAAATTTCGGGGCGCGCGCCAGGGACGTTGACAAACGGGTTGTCGGGGGGAATAGCGTAAGGCTGCTCCTGGTTTACGTCCAGACGCAGCATGGCGCCCAGGAGCGTGCCCACATTTTGCCCGTGATTGTATGGGTCGCCGCCGGAGCCGCCATCCCCCATGCCCACATACAGGTAGCCGTCTGGCCCAAACTGAAGCTGCCCGCCATTGTGATTGCTGAAGGGTTGGGGGATGGTGAGCAAAATGCGCTCGCTGGCGGAGTCCCCCAGGTGGGGATTGTCGGCGGAAACGTGGAATTCGGCGATGACGGTGCTGCCGGCATCATCCGTATAGTTGACAAAAAAACGGCTGTGGTCAATTGGATGGAAAGTTACACTCAGCAGTCCCTGTTCGGGGAACTGCCAGCCGACGCGGTCTGTCAAATCCAGGAAGGGATCGGGCAAACGCTGCCCGTCCTGGATCAGTTGAATGTAGCCAGGGCGCTCAACGACGAAAAGGCGTTCGTCATACGCATGGGTGAGATAAACGGGTTGTTGAAAATCATAAGCCACAGGCGTCAGTTTCAGGTTGGGGGAAACGTGCAGCAGCGGCAGATAGATTCGTTGCTCATTATGGGGACGGGCGGCGAGGGGCGCATCGGTCAAAATTACCAGCAACAAGCACATTATGCCCCCTATCAGCGCGCCAGTCATCTTCAGGTTTGCCATGTTTCCTTGCCGTGTTTGCCATCAGGGCTGCAATTGATAAACGTCCCCGCCCGCATGGTCAAGCAGATACAGTTCGCCAGCGGCATCTTCGCCAAAGCTGGCAATGTTCAAATCTGTCTCCAGCAACGGGTTCTTTTGCCAGCCGTCGCCGCTGCGCTGTAAGTTCCAGATGACGCCGCCGCAGTAGTCGCTGAAGAAGTAATGCCCATTCAGGGTGGGGAACTGGACGCCGCGATAGACGTACCCGCCCGTGATGGAGCAGCCTTCATTGTGGTTATATTCGACGATGGGCAGCAAGGTGTCCCTGCTGCGGCAGACGCGGGGGCTAAAGCAGTGCGTTCCTTCCAGGCGGTTCCAGCCGTAATTTTCGCCGCCGCTGCGAGAGGTCGCCAGATTTAGCTCTTCCCACGCATTTTGCCCCACGTCGGCGATGTACAAATCGCCTGTCAGCCGATCAAAGCTAAAGCGCCACGGGTTGCGCAAGCCATAAGCCCAAATTTCGGGGCGGCTGCCGGCATCCTTGATAAACGGATTGTCCGGCGGGATGGCGTAAGGCTGGCTCTGATCTACATCCAGGCGCAGCAGCGCGCCGAGCAGCGTTCCCCTGTTTTGCCCATGCCCTTCGGGGTCGCCGCCCGAACCGCCGTCGCCCATGCCTACGTAGAGATAGCCGTCAGGACCAAACTGAATCTGACCGCCGTTGTGGTTGCCATACGGTTGAGCAATGGTTAACAGCGCCCGTTCACTGTTGGCGTCCGCCCGATTCCAGTCGGCGGCAGATACGGCAAACTCGGAAATGCGGGTGTCTCCTTGGAGGTCGGTGTAGTTGACGAAAAAGCGGCTGTGGTCCGTGGGATGAAAAGCCAGACTGAGCAGCCCCTGCTCATTGCCGCCTGATTCTACCTGGCGGGATATGTCCAGGAAGGGTTCGGACAGGCGCCGCCCTTCCGCAATGACGACGACGCGCCCCACCTGTTCCACGACGAATAAACGTTCGTCAAAGGCATGGGTCAGGTAAGTAGGACGCTCAAAGTCGCCGGCAATCCATTGGAGATGGACGCTGGCGAGTGGGGCGGGCGATGGCATTGGTTCACGGGGAGGAGGGGGCGTAGAGGTGGCTGCCGGCATTTCTCCGCCTGGCGCGGCGACGCGGCAGCCGCCTGATCCCAGGCAGCAGCCCAGCCAGAAGAGCGCAAAGAGGAGATAGCGAACAGTCATACAGACGGGAGCGTTGCCGGCAGCGCCCTACGAGCGCTCCGACAAAGGCGTAAAGACGCGCCCTACGGGCCCGACGTACTGCGCCTTGGGGCGGATCAGGCGGTTATCAGCTACCTGTTCCATGACGTGCGCTGTCCAGCCGGCGATGCGGCTCATGGCAAAGAGACAGGTGAACTGATCGGTAGGCAGGCCGAGCATGTATAGCACGACGGCAGAGTAGTAATCCACGTTGGCGAAAAGGTTGCGCTCCACAAAGTAATCGTCCTGACGGGTCAACGCTTCAATTTGCGCCGCCACGTCATACCAGTGACCAGCGCCGCTGCTATGAGCCATCTTCTCAGCCAGGGGGCGCAGGATGCGGGCGCGCGGGTCTTCTACTTTGTAAACGCGGTGACCAATCCCCATGATGCGCTGCCCATTGGCGCGGGCGGCGCGATACCAGGCTGTTACGTCGCCTGTGTTGGCGGCGGCGATAAACTGCTCCATAGCCAGTTGGTTAGCGCCGCCATGCGCTCCTCCTTTAAGCGTACCTATGCCTGTGGTGATGGCGGAGTAGATGTCAGCCAGTGTGCCTGTGGTGACGCGGGCGGCAAAGGTGGAAGCGTTAAAGTCGTGGTCAGCCAGCAGCACCAGGTAGGCGTTCAGCGCGTTGATGGCGGCGGCATCGGGTTCGACGCCGTTGAGCATGTACAAGAAGTTAGCGGCATGGCCCAGATCGGCATGGGGCGGGATCGGTTTTTGCCCACGGCGGATGCGTTCCCAGGCGGCGACAATGGTGGGCAGAATAGCCGTCAGGCCCCATGATTTTTCTTGTACACTGTCTGGGCTGGTATCGTCAGCGGTTGGATCTAATTGTCCCAGCCAACTGACAAAAGTGCGCAGCACAGCCATCGGGGCAGCCGTGATCGGCACCATTTTCAGGGCGGCGAGCAGGTTTGCCGGCATTTCCCGCCGCTTCGCCAGTTTTGTTTGCAGCGCATCCAACTGCGTCTGGTTGGGCAGCTCACCATACCAGAGCAAATAGGCGATTTCCTCAAAACTGGTTTTCTCGCCAATGTCCAGGACGTTGTAGCCACGGTAAATGAGTTCGCCATTTTCGCCATCCACGCGGCTGATGCTCGTGTTGGCGGCAATGACGCCAGCCAGACCTTTGGGTGTAGTGGTCATCAATCGGTTTCTCCTTCATAAAATGTAGGGCGATTTTCCAAAATCGCCCGCCCGATTTTGGAAAATCGGGCTACAATCTGTTGCCTGTTTTATCCGTTCTGCACGCCTGCTTCGCGCAGGCGGTCGCCATATTGCGCCTGGTAAAAGGCTT
>CAYQYJ010000109.1:0-4691 GCA_964421605.1 uncultured Ardenticatenaceae bacterium
CAACTGCCCACTACTTGAGGAGAGTGTTCATGTCTGAAGCCAAAACCATCGTCTGTCTTGCCAGCTTTTTCAAAGGGGAAGCCTTCATGCGTCTGTGCAAACAAGAAGGCGCCCGCGTTATTCTGCTCACCAAAGAAAAGCTTAAGGATGAGGCCTGGCCCTGGGATGCCATTGACGAAGCGTTTTTCATGCCCAGCCTCTCCAAACAACCGGACATTACGTATGCTGTCAGCTACCTGGCTCGCACGCGCGTCATTGATCAGGTGATGCCCCTGGATGATTACGACGTGCCCACAGCGGCTGACCTGCGCGAGCATTTGCGTTTGCCCGGAATGGGGGCTACCGTCACACGCTATTTCCGTGACAAACTGGCTATGCGCCTGGGCGCGCAGGCGGGCGGGCTGCTGGTTCCTCCGTTTTCCGCCGTCTTTAATCATGGTCAGGTGCAGCACTACCTGGATCGCACGCCCGCTCCGTGGGTACTCAAGCCGCGCACCGAAGCCGGCGCCATGGGCATCAAGAAAATTAACGAACAACGCGAACTGTGGCCCTGGTTGGAACAGTTGGGCGATGAGCAATCCTTTTTCCTGTTGGAGCAGTTTATTCCTGGCGATGTGTATCATGTGGACTCTATCATTCGCGATGGCGAAGTAATCTTTGCCGTGGCCCACAAATATGGCCGCCCGCCGATGCAAGTGGCGCACCAGGGAGGCGTCTTTATCACCCGCACGCTGCCGCGGGCGGGGGAAGAAGCAACGACGCTGCGCGCTCTCAACGCGCAGTTGATGCACGCTCTGGGTATGCAAAATGGCGTCTCCCACACGGAGTTTATTCGCGCTCAGGCTGATGGGCGTTTCTACTTTTTGGAGACTGCCGCTCGCGTTGGCGGGGCTAACATTGCCGAAACAGTGGAGTATGCCACAGGCATTAACTTATGGCGAGAATGGGCGCGGATGACGTTATGCCAGTTGCGCGGTCAGCGGTATGAACTGCCGGCAGCGCGCAGCGATTATGCCGGCGTTCTCATTTGCCTGGCGCGCCAGGAACACCCCAATCTGTGGGCTTATCAAGACCCAGAGATTGTGTATCGCCTGGATAAGAAACAGCACGCGGGTTTAATTGTGGCTTCCCACGACGCCGGGCGTATTGAGTATCTGATCAATGAGTATGGCCGCCGTTTTGCTGAAGATTTTCTGGCAGTGGCCCCGCCTCTGGACAAAGCGCCTGAGTAGGGTCTCCTGCCATTTCAAGCCTTGACCCTGTTGAGGGAGGAATCCCAACGGCGTTGGCACAGTTGCCATTCCGAACGAAGTGAGGAATCCCAACCGCGTTGGCGGGGAAAGGCGGTTGGTGGGGTAGGGATTCTTCAGGCTGTCCCCTGCGGCAGGCTCAGAGCCCGCCCTGAGTTTACCGAAGGGGTTCGGAATGACAACGCCAGGGCGCTTGACCTGATTCAATCATACTTCGCGCCGCGTCAAGGGGCTGCGCGGCGCATTTGACGCAGCAGGGGCAGGAGCAGCAGATTCAGCACGCCCAGCATGGCAAACAGCCAGCGAAAATCAATCGTGTCAATCAGGCCCGTGGTCGTGGCTTGCCCCAGGCCAGTCCCAATGTTGGAGATAGCCATAAAGGTGGCAAAAGTGGCTGCCCCCAATCGCGGGTCCGCGTTGAGCATGGCCAGCGTCACAAAAACTAGTTCCACTGCTGCCAGGCATATGCCCCACAACAGGGTCATTACCAGGACGTTCTCCAGCGAGGTAAAGGCTGCAATACTGAACAACGTCAGCGACAGCAGGCCAATAATGCCAAAACCGCGCGTCCAAATGGTGAACTTGCGGTCCAGCGCCATTACTGCCCCGCCGCCCACTAACATGCCCAGGCCCCCTAAGGCTGCGGCATCCCCCACTTGCACCAGACTGGCGCCCAACCCTTCATTGGCAAATAGGGCCACAATAGCATTGGCGCCATAGGCTACAAAAGAATACAACACGCCAAAAATGCCAAGCAATAGGATACGCGGCTGCCATAATGCCCGCACAGCAGCCCAATCGAAGGCGCGGGCAGGTGGGCGCTCCGCCGGCTCGCGTACCCGCCACAGCAGCAGCAGCGGCAGCAACGAGAAAAGGGTGGCGGCGGCAAACACGATGCCCCAGCCAAACTCTTCAATCACACGACCATAGGCTGAAGCCAGCATGACCAGTCCTAAGGAACGCCCCAAGACCATGCTGCCCTGCACCATGCCTACTTCTTCCGGCGGCGTCACGTCCACAGCCAACCCATCGGTGGTGGTGTCGTACAGGGCCACGCCGATGGCAATCAACAGGGAGACAACCAGGAAAACGGGAAAGTAGGCGACGGGGGGAATGAAGGATGCGGCAGCCAGACTGCCGGCAGTCAGGCACAACCCCGTAATCATATACGGCAGGCGGTGACCGCGACCAAACAGGCTGACTTTGTCACTGTACAGGCCGATGCCAATTTTGAGGATGAAGGGAATGACCAGCAGCCCATTGAGCCAGGCAAGCTGTTGCGCCGTAGCGCCAAAAGCGCGTAGATACAGGTTGTTGAAGACCAGGACGTAGGCGAATAACGCCCCTTGCACAAAGTATAACAGGCCAAAGAGACCAAAGCGACCAGAACGGCTATCGGTGATGGAAGCGGCGGCAGCCAGCATACAAGATGATCCTACGGCGGTCAGCCACCTTATACCAGGGCTATTTGCTCAATCTGGTCAAGGCGAAAGGTGCGCTGCGCCTGGCGCAAATGGCAGAAAGCCACCAGATAAGTCACCCCTTCATATTGCGTTGGGTAGAGGGGGGTGATGGTGCGGATGGTGCGTTCTGGTTGGCCCAGGTAGACAATGTTGAGTTGGCGATGCTGTTTGATGGCTTCGCTCATGGATTCTGGTAAAACGAACTGCGGCGGGCGGGGCGTATAGATGGGGCCGCCCTGCGCGTGTAGCAAATCCCCCACAGTGCGCAGTCGCTGTTGCCCCAATTCGTGCGCCATCCGTTTTAGCACTTCCGCGGTGGTGTACACATCGGTCAGCGCCCGGTGCGCCCGCCCCACGCGCACGCCAAGCTGGCGGGCAACGTGTCCCAGGTTGTTGCGCCCAAAGTAGAAGTGGCGGCGCGCCAACTGCAAGGTACACAACCAGGGGTTGTCCAGGGTTGCCGGGGTTTCGCAGGAAGGGGTGTGAATGCCGGCAATATACAACTCCATCCCCAAAAAACCAGCGTCAAATGCTGCGTTGTGCGCCGCCAACAGCGCCCCCTCACACAGCGCCAATAATTGGGGCCACATCTGCGTAAAAGGCGGCGCATCCTGCAAATCTTTATCATAGATACCGTGTACGGCGCTGGCGTCGGCATCTACAGGGCGGCCCGGCTGAATTAACTGGTTAATCTCAGCTACTTTCTGCCAGTTTTCCAGCCGCACCGCTGCCACTTCCACCACGCGATGCCCCAACTCCGGGCGCAGTCCGGTTGTTTCCGTATCCAGTACCACCAGTGGAACTTCTGCCAACATTTGTTCAGCAAATAACATCATTCATCCTGGACAACTTTATTTGCGGGTTGCCTCGTGGGTCAACCCACCCTCGCAAACACACCTTGATGATATGCTGTCTAAGCAGATATAGCAACCGTGTGGCTGCTCACGAAGCGAACCTGGGACATAGAAGGGAGCTTTGCGGTGCGTAAGTCCTGTGCAATGAATATCTGTGGAATTTGCACCTAATCTGCGTTCTCTCTTCCTTTTTCTGGCAAGTTCCCGGTCGCCACCACGCGCAGGTCGCCAGCCCAGGGGGATAGGGAGATGTGTTGATCAAAGAGAGTAATCTGGCGTGGCTCGTCGCTGCGGTTGAGCGTGACCAGAATCGTCTCTGTTTCGCCGGCGCGGGTGTAGGCGTAGACGGCTTCGTCCAGGTAGACTGTCTGCCGCGCGCCATACGCTAACGCCGGATGTTGGCGGCGGAAATGGATCAGCCAGCGATAGAACGCCAGCAGTTCCTGGTTTTGCGCTTCGCCCCAAAGCATGGGCAGGCGCGATTCTTCCATGACTACGCGCCCGTCCGGGTGTTGCAAATCTTGATTTTGCGACAAACCTGCTTCCGTGCCATAGTAGACGATAGGGGGCCCCGCCAATGTGAACTGGCAAAGAGCGGCTAATTTCAACTTACGAATGTCGCCGCGCGCCAGCCACAGGAAGCGGTTCATGTCGTGGTTGTCCAGAAAACTGGGACGGCTAAACGAGGAGGGAAAAAACGCCTCGTGCTGCGTCAGGAAACTGTCAAACTGGGCCAGGCTCATTGCCTGAAATGCAAAAGTGTCGCGCAGCGCTTGCAGCAGCAGAAAGTCCAGGCAGCCATCTAGCCGCCCGCCATAGGTAAGCAGCAACGTGGGGGATTCGATGATTTCGCCAAATATCCACGCCTCAGGGTTAGCCGCCTTGACGGCGGCGCGGAACTCCACCCAGAAGTCGTGCGATGGACCATGCGCATAATCCAGGCGGTAGCCGTCGAAATGGATCTCCGTCAGCCAGTAACGGGCTGCTTGCAGCAGGTAGTCGCGCGCGCCAGGGTCGGCGACGTTCACCTGGGGCAAATCTTTGACGCCAAAGAAGGTTTCGTACTCGTGGGGCCATGCTTTCCAACGATACCAACTGATGTAGGGGCTGTGCGGGTCGGCCTG
>CAYQYJ010000109.1:4791-9675 GCA_964421605.1 uncultured Ardenticatenaceae bacterium
AATACCTGGTAGATAATGGCTGTGCGACTCCATTCTGGCGGTTGGGTGCTGCCCACTTGATAGGCATAAACGGTATCCGCGTCGTCGCGTTCGTCGCTGGCGAGTACGGGAGCGCCACCCTGGGCAGGATAGGCGCGGACGGTATACCGCACAATGACGCCTTCGCTAAATGCCGGCAGCGTCCCCTGCCATACCTGTTGGTACTGCCAGTTGACCAGGTCCCATTCCGTGCGCGTCCACTGCAAGGAAACGTCGGCGACGGCGGGGTGTGTCAAATGGCAAACCACATGGCTGATGGGGTAGGGCAGCGCCACTGTGACGGTGATGGGTAGTTCCTGACCCGGCAGCGGGGGCGTGGGGTGGCGGTGGCGCACGCCGCGCCGCTGCGCCTGGTCTTGCGCCTGGCGTTGGGATAGGGTAGAAAGCGCGCCAAAAATAAATTCTTGCATGTTTTTACGGTGTGAGTTGGAGGATGGTGGTGCTGAATGCCGGCAGCGTCCCATACGGATGGTATTCGTCAAACCCCCCTTGAGCATTTGGCGTGAGCGGCGCAGGCGCTGCCGCGCCCAACAGGAGCTTGGTAGAAACGGTGGCAGGCAGCGGGCCTTCTGTCAGTGTCAGCCGGTATTTTTCATCATCGTCATCGCTAAAGTTGATCAGCACCAGCACTGTCTCTGTCTGGCTATGACGCAGGTAGGCGTAAACGCGCGGTGAATTGGTTTCCACAGGCAGCCAGTCGCCGATACGCAGCGCCGCGTGCGCATTGCGAAGATGGATCAGGCGGCGATAGTGGTTGAGCAGCGAGTCCGGGTTTTCATTTTGTACAGAGACATTGCGCGTCTCATAATCTGCCACTGGCGCGCGCCACGGATTACCCGTTGTAAAGCCAACGCGGTAACTGTCGCCTGTCCATTGCATGGGACGGCGAATATCCTCGTCGGGTTTCTCGCCTTCTTGCCCAATTTCTTCCCCGTAATAGATGAAGGGTACACCCGGCGACGTCAGCAGCCAAGATGCAGCTACCCGCGCCTTATTTTCGTCGCCGTCTAACTGTGACAACACCCGGTTCTGGTCATGATTGGTGAGAAAGGTGGCATATTGACCCGAAGGGAAGGCTGCTACTACCGCTTGCTGCTCTTTGCCCACTTGAATGCCAAAGCCGCTGTCGGCGCTGTTCAAAGCTGCCAGCGCCAGGTCGAATTGAAAAGCGATATCTACCTCATTCCCTGTGTAGCGCAGCACCTGCTGTGTGGAGGTCCAGGCTTCGCCAACGGTGAAAGCGTCTACCGCCACACTTTTGTAAAACGTGTAGTACGCTTGTAGCCATTGATGCGTGGCGGGCGTATTTTCCTGCGCCCGTTCCTGCTCGATCATGTGCTTGATAGCGTCCAGGCGAAAGCCGTCTACCTGCATCTCTTCCAGCCAAAAACGGGTGATGTCTTGCATTTGCGTTGTCACTGCCGGGTTTTCGTAGTTCAGGTCTGGCATGCCGGACCAGAATACGCCGTAGTAGAAGCCAGAGGCAGCGCGATGCCAGACAGCCTGCCCATTGGGACCGCGGTAGCCTGGATCGGTGTCTGACCAGATGTACCAACTGCGTCTGTCGGAATTGGGATCCCGGGAGGCTTCAAACCAGGGGTGCTCGACGGAAGTATGGTTGAGAACCAGATCCACAATGACGCGAATGCCGCGCGCGTGCGCTTCTTCTATCAAGCGTTGAAAATCCTCGTTGCTACCGTACTCTGGGGCGACCTGGTAATAATCCTCTACATCGTAGCCGTGATAGCTGGTGGCTTTCATAATGGGCATCAACCAGATACCTGTGACGCCCAGGTCCGTAGTGGTAGATGGGTCGCCATCGTTCAGGTAATCTAGCTTTTTGATCAAGCCGTTGAGGTCGCCAATGCCATCCCCATCTGAATCGTAATAGCTGCGCACAAAAATTTCATAAAAAACGGTGTCGTTCCACCAGGGGAGGCCTTCGGTTCCTTGCACCAGCCGGGGACCTGCCGGCACACTCGTCGCCACACTTTCTGTAGGCGCAGCCGATAATGTTGGCATAGCTGTGGCCAGCAGGGTAGCCGCGGGCGTACTGGTTTCGCTGCCGCAGGCGGTGAGCAGCACGATAAACACCAAAGTAGTCGTTAAGCGCAGGTGTCTCATGGGGATTACTCCTAACAACAGCGCCCGATGTGTCCGGTTGGTCACATCGGGCGCTGTAGACGGTGATGACAGGTCACTGCTGCCGGATGTTAACCTTTGACAGCGCCCTGAGTCAGTCCGCCGACAATGCGGTCTTGCAGTAGGAGGTAGATAATCATGATGGGCAGCGCTGCCAGCAGCGCGCCAGCGGTAAATACCCCCCATTTTTGGGAGAACTGACCGGAGGTGAAGATTTGCAGACCCACCATGATGGTGTACTGCTCCGTGCTTTTCAGCAGGACACGGGCCAGCAGGAAGTCGCCATAAGTTCCAATGAAGCTGAGAATAGCCACCACAATGAGGATGGGGCGCAGCAGCGGCAGCAGCAGCATGGTGAAGGTTTGCCAATGGGTAGCCCCGTCCACCATGGCAGATTCATCAATGTCGCGGGGGATGGAGTCAAAGAAGCCTTTCATCAGCCAGATGTTGACGCCCATGGCCCCACCCATGTAGACCAGGATCAGACCCGCGTGGGTATTAAGGCCAAAAGTGGGTACAACGCTTCCAATCTGTGAGACTAACAAGAAAATAGCCACGATAGCCAGAATGCCGGGGAAGACCTGGATCAACAGGATCATCTTCAGCAGGTTGGTGCGTCCCGTAAAGCGCAGCCGGGAGAAGGCGTAGGCGGCCAGGGTGGTGATAGACACGGATAAAATCGTGGAAATCAGCGAGATTTTGAGCGAGTTGAAGTACCAGCGCCAGTAGGGAAAGACGGGATCGTTCACCAACTCACGATAATTGTCGAACGACGCATTGCGCGGGAACAATGTTTGCGTCGCCAGCGAGTCTGACGGGTTGAACGAGGCAGACAGGGTGAACAAGACGGGAAAGGTGGCGAAGAAGATGAGTACAAGCGCAATAATCCAGCGAATGATAATGTCCTTGCGCTTGCGCTGTTTCATTGTCATGCTGGAGCCTTTAATGACTGTGCTAGACACTTTCACTTACCTCCTCCCACATCTGGGTCCAACGGAATTGAGCCAGGGTGATGGCAGCTACAATGACGAAGATAACAATGGTGATAGCTGAAGCCAGACCATAATCTGCGCCGCGCCCGCCGGCAAAGGCCAGGTTGTAGACATAACTGATGAGGATGTCTGTGTGCCCGGCGCGGCTGATTGTGCCGGCAATCGGCGGCCCGCCGTTGATAAACAAATAGATCAGGTTGAAGTTATTGAAGTTGAAGGTGAAAGAAGCCACCAACAAAGGCCCGACCGCCACCAGTAGCAGCGGCAGGGTGATCAGGCGGAACCGCTGCCAGCCATTGGCCCCGTCTACTTCCGCCGCGGCGTAAATGTCTTGGGGAATGGCCTGCAGCGCGCCACTGCATATCAACATGAAATAGGGATAGCCCAACCACAAATTCACAATCAAAATAGCGGCTTTGGCCCACCATTGGTCGTTAAACCAGGGGGGCGAGAAGCCTATCAGGTCGGAAAGCGTGCGGTTAATGACGCCTACATCCGGGTTCATCAACCCGCGCCAGATAAGAATGGTGATCAGGCTGGGAATGGTGTACGGGATGAGTAAGAAGGATTGAATGATCTTCTTGCCCGGAAATTCAGGATCATTGAACAGGTAGGCGATTGTCAGACCCAGCGCAAAAGTCAGGACGACGCTCAGAAAGGCAAAAGCAAAGTTCCAGGTGATGATGCGCACCAATGGGCCGCGCAGCGCCGGACTCGTGAAGAAACGTTGGAAATTTGAAAACCCAACAGTTGTTTGGAAACCAGGGATAAGCGCCTGCCCACTGGTGCGCCCGGTAAAGGTGCCGTCAATGGGATCAAAAATCTCGCCCGTTTGCTGGTTAACGAGAACGTCTTGGGCGGCATCGTAGACATATAACTGCTCCCGCTGGCTGGCGGCTGTCGTCGTGGTGATTTGTACGATGCGATCCTCTGCGCCAAACCGCAGCGTCCCCAGCTCGTTCATATAGCGCAGAACGGTCAGGTTATTGAGGCGGTCGTACCCTTCGAGGGTGACAGGGATGCCATTTTCGTCAAACTCGCCTACGCCAGCTTCACCGGCGGCGGGCGCGGTAATAACCTCGTCTGATTTTGCCAGCAGGCCTGGGCTACCTTCCTGCTGCAGCCACAGGGCAAATTCCCCCTCCTCCGAGCGAAACGCCGTCCAGGTAAAGGCTGCGCGACCTTCAGGCAGATATGTTTCGTTCTCTAATTGGGTGATTGCCTGCTCTTTGGCCAGAAGATGCCCGTCGCCAAAGTTGGTGAAGGCGACGTAGATGGTGAAGAAAATGGGGTAGATGGCGAACAAAATCATCATGGTCAGGCCAATAACCATCCACCGAATAGGATAGGCTTCCTTGCGCAGCAGCACCCAGGTCCAGAGAAAAGCCACAGCAGCAATGACTATGGCCAGATACGGAACGCCGTTATTCCATAGATTGAGAGCCAGCCAGCCCGCGCCCACGTCTACGACCAACACGATCAGGCTACGCAGGATCGTGCTGGTTGTTGATGGACTACCTGACGATGCCGTCTTTTTGGCCCCTGCGACATCAAAGGTACTCATTATCCCTCCTTGATCATCTGCAGACGTCTAAGATAGTTGCTGGAGGTACGGCGCACTTGAAAAGTGCGTCGCACCCGTACAGCGAGTGTCCAGTCAAGCGTATTTTGATAGTAAGCCGTAGGTCAATTCGCTGAATTGACCGGACAA
>CAYQYJ010000110.1:0-3407 GCA_964421605.1 uncultured Ardenticatenaceae bacterium
AAAATCGGGCGGGCGATTTTGGAAAATCGCCCTACTATTTACGGAGGAGAAGGTAATGGCCCAGGCGACTATGTATTTTCCAAAGGACTTTTTGTGGGGTACGGCTACGTCAGCGGTACAGGTAGAGGGGAATAACCGGAACAGCGACTGGTGGGCGTGGGAAGAGCAAGAGGGGCGTATCCTGAATGGCGACCGGTCAGGGTTGGCGTGTAACTGGTGGGAAAATGCAGAAGCCGACCTGGATCGGGCAGCGGAGATGGGCACCAATGCGCATCGCCTGTCATTGGAGTGGAGCCGCATTGAACCGGAGCCAAGCGTTTTCGACGAAGCGGCGCTGGCTCGCTATCGGGAAATTCTGCAGGCGATGCGGCAGCGCGGGATTGACCCCATGGTGACGCTGCACCACTTTTCCAACCCATTGTGGCTGGTGGAGAAGGGTGATTTTAACTCAGACATCATCACCGACTACTTTCAGCGGTATACGGCGAAAGTCGTAGCCAGCCTGGGAGACTTGACCTCAAAATGGGTGACGATCAACGAGCCAATGGTTTACATTTTTTCGCGTTATCTGGATGGGGTATTCCCTGCGCCACGCCAGATGGGATTTGGCCCGGCAATGCGGGCGCTGCGGCAGATGTTGGGCTGCCACGCGGCTGCTTACCATACGATCAAGGACGCCTATCCGCAGGCGTTGGTGGGTATCGCCAAAAACACGCCGATATTTGCCGCGCGCGAACGCCATCCGCTGGCGAAATGGTGGGCGGGGCGGGTGCAATGGCTGTTTAATGAGCTGTGGATGGATTGCATGGTATCGGGGCGGCTGCGCTGGCCCGCGGGGCGCGGCGTCGTCAAACATCTGGCTAACAGCTTTGATTTCGTGGGGCTTAACTATTACACCCGCTTCTATCTTAAATTTCCGCCCATTGGCGGTTTCTATCATAAAGAATGGGGGCCCGATGCACAGGTCAGCGATGGGGATTATGGCGAGGTGTATCCGGCGGGTTTATATCAGGTAATTAACGCCGCCGTGCGCTTTAAGAAGCCCATTTACATTACGGAAAATGGGCTGCCGGACGCGGACGATGATTTGCGCCCTTCCTTCTTGCTGCGGCATTTGCGCGAAATATGGCGGGCAATCTCCTTTAACTTTCCGGTGATGGGTTATTATCATTGGAGCCTGGTGGATAATTTCGAATGGGATCGAGGTTGGACGCAGCGGTTTGGGCTTTATGAAATGGATACCCAGACACAGGCGCGGCGCATACGCCCCAGCGGGCGGCTGTATACGGAGATTTGCCACAGCGGCAGCATCAGCAGCCAGATGGCGGCGGCGTATGCGCCAGAATTGCTGGCGACGATGTTTCCAGGCGGCGCTTGATCTGTGTTATAATCCTGTCGTTAACGATCAGGCGTGTATTCCTGGTTGGCAAATTTTAGCTTCTACCGTCAGGGCGGAAAGGTTGGCAGCGCTGAACTTAATCTTGGTGGGCGTCAACCCCGCCTACGACGGGGTTGAAACCCATTTTTATGGGCAATTGGGGGCGCGTATGCGCCCCCAATTGCCCGTCGCCGATGCCTGAGTTGCAAGGAGCAGGTATATGTCTGGACATTCGAAATGGTCTACCATTAAACATAAAAAAGCGGCAACCGACGCCAAACGGGGCAAGTTGTTTACCCGCCTGGCGAAAGAGATCACGATTGCCGCGCGGGAAAGCGGCGGGGATGAAAACACCAATCCCCGGCTGCGGTTGGCGATAGACAAAGCTAAAGCCAACAGTATGCCCAAGGATAACATTGAGCGGGCTGTCAAGCGGGGCACTGGCGAGTTGGAAGGCGGGGAACTGGTCGAAGCCATCTACGAAGGGTATGCACCCCATGGTGTGGGTTTGTTGATTGAAGTGGTAACGGATAACCGCAATCGGGCTGTGGCTGACGTGCGTCACGTGCTCAACAAATACGGCGGCAGCATGGGCGAGGCCGGCTCGGTAGCCTGGCAATTTGCACGCAAGGGCTACATTGCCGTGGAGGACGTGAGCGATCCAGATGAGTTGTTCCTGGTGGCGGCAGACGCAGGCGCTGAAGACGTGCAGTCCGGCGAGGAACTGTCTGAAATTTATTGCGAACTGGAGGTGTTCCAGAACGTGCAGCGGGCGTTGGAGGGGATGGGGTACAGCATTAGCGAAGCCAACATGATTTATGATCCAACCAATCCGCTGGAACTCCCCCAGGGGGCGGCGCTGCAGGTGATGAACCTGATTGAAAAGCTGGAGGAGGTAGACGATGTGCAAACCGTTTACTCCACGCTGGATATTACCGATGAGGCGATGGCCGCCATGGAAGCGGCTTAGGGACGGTCTGGAGGCGGTTTCCAATAAGGGAGTAAAAGGGCGTATGGCATACGCCCCTACCATCCAACGTCTCTGTGGGGGCGTATGGCATACGCCCCCACTGTTCACGGATTATCCGTAAGATGCGTATCCTTGGCCTGGACCCAGGCACCGCCAGCACAGGTTATGGCATCGTGGACGCGATCGCCGGGGAACTGGCGGCGGTGACGTATGGCGTGGTGCGCACAAGCGCCGGGGAGCGGGACGCGCGTCGTTTGCAGCAGATTTATGAGGCGGTCAATGAGTTGATAGCCACTTATAAGCCGGAAGCGGCGGCGGTGGAGCAGGTGTTTTTTGGGCGGAATGTGACGACGGCGATTACGGTGGGGCAGGCGCGGGGCGTGCTGCTGTTGGCATTGGAAAATGCCGGCATTCCCATCGCCGAATACTCCCCACCCAAGATTAAAGAGACCATTGTTGGCTATGGCAATGCGGACAAAGCGCAAATGCAGATGATGGTGCGCCATTTGCTGCATCTGGACAAAACGCCGCAGCCGGATGACGCCGCCGACGGCCTGGCGGTGGCGATTACGCACTATCATTATCACCGGTATGAGAACTTATGATTGCCGGCATTAGCGGGACTATCCAAAAAATCGGCAAAGATCACCTGGTTTTGCGCGTGGGCGGCGTCAGCTTGCGCGTCTTTGTGCCGCGCACTGTGCTGGAAAATTTGGGCGGGGTGGGGCGCTCCCTGGCGCTGCACACCCACCTGCTGGTGCGCGAAGATGCGCTGACGCTGTACGGCTTTGAAGACGAGGACGACCTGGCTTTATTTGAGATTTTGCTGGGGATCAGCGGCGTTGGTCCCAAAGTCGCCCTCTCCATTTTGTCCACGCTCAGTCCAGAACTGTTGAAGAGCGCCATTATGCGCGAAGAGCCAGCGGTGCTGCAGCGCGTGCCCGGAATTGGCAAAAAGACGGCAGAGCGGCTGCTGTTCCAACTGCGGGACAAACTCGACCTGACGGCGGAAGCGGCCACGCTGCCGTTTGTCAGCGACGTGGACGCGGACGTGATTGC
>CAYQYJ010000110.1:3507-9620 GCA_964421605.1 uncultured Ardenticatenaceae bacterium
GCGGCAGGGACGTATTTGCTGCACATTGAACTGGGGCAGCCGTCGCAGGTGATTTTTGGCAAGTTTGAACGGGGGCGAGCGTGGGAGATGCCGGCAGGCAGCTACATGTACGTTGGTTCGGCGCTAGGACATCGTGGGGCCATGACGCTGCCGCGACGCTTAATGCGCCACGCCAGCCGCAGCGCAAGTCGCCCACCCCACCCCATCCGCGCCGAACTGGCACACGCTTTCGCTGCCGTGGGGTTGGAACATCTGGCGCAGCCGCCGCAGCGCCCCAAGCGGCTATACTGGCACGTGGATTATCTGCTAGACCTGTTCCGCGCTCATCTGGTAGATGTGGCTGCCATAGGTGACGGCGTGCGGCGCGAAAGCGAGTGGGCGCGCTGGTTGGCGGCGCAGCCGTCCTTGCATCTGATTGCCCCCGGCCTTGGCGCGCGCGATCTGCCTGGAGAAACGCACTTGTGGCGGCTGCCAGAAGCCGGGTGGTGGCAAACGGTGGTCGTGCCTTACTGTAGGAGTTTCACGCGGCAACGCGGAGAAAAAATGTAGGACAAACTGGCAGTTTGTCGCGCAATTTAGCAAACTGCGCCACGTGTATTCTTCGCGCTTTTCAAGGCGTTAACCTTCGGCGGCGGATTCTCCCCACCACTCATCCATCCATGCCTGCGCCCAGGCGGGGGTCTGGTCGGTGTGGCATTCGTTACAGGCATTGGGCGCGCCGTCAGCGCCGTAAAGAATGGTATTTTGGGGATTGGGGATGTGGCTCATGGTGTGGCCGCGCGTGAAATGCAGTACGCCTGTGACCAGTTTAGTGATGTCGTTGGGCATGTGGCAATCGTAGCAGAAAGAGCCAGAGTCGCCAGGGGTGTGCCGCGTGTGTTGGGCAATCTGATCTACCAACTCGCCGTGACAGTTGAGGCAGTAGCGGTTGCTGGCGGCGGATGGTTCCAAAATGCCGGGGACGCGGGCGCGTTTGTTATCGTGCGGGTCGTGGCAATCGTAGCAGCGTACTTCCGCTTCCACATAACAGACTGATTCAACAAAAGAGCGGAAAATCATGCCAATGCCTTTGGGACGGCCATCTTCCCACACTTCCACGGTGGGGGCGGTGCGTCCAGGCGTAAGCGGCTGCGACGTGAAATAGGGAGAGAGGTCGTTAATGCGGCCTTCGCGGCTGTAGCCGGGCTCGTAGACGCGATACAGATCGGTCAGGGACATGGCAATATCGGGCCCATGGCAGCGCCCGCAAACGCTCAATGATTCCCCTTTGCCCACTTTGCGCGGGTCTACAATGTACGCCACCGGCTCCTGGCGAATGGTACTGTTCAGGAAAGCTACAATGCGGTTGACGTAGTTGCCTTTGAAGTAGTTGGCGTGGTGGCTACCGGGCCCGTGGCACGCTTCGCAGGCAATGCCGTTATCTACCCAGTAGGTTTCGGCAAAAGTATGGTTAGCGTTTTTGTCAACGATATTCAGGGCGGTGGTATGGCAGCGGGCGCAAAACAGGTTCCAGGCAGAGTTGAGCACGGTCATCTGCGCCCAGAGATCGGCTACTGAGGGGGTACTGCCTTCCTGAACGTTCCAATATGGGAAGAAGTCTTGCATTTCCGTTGACCACTGCAAAGGCAGGCGGCGCAGCACGCCGCCCTCTTCCCGCGTCAGGTAGGTCTGGCGGTATTGGTAGCCGATGACGTATTCGATTTTGAAGGGCACGAATTCCTGGGTTTCAGGGTGGCGCAGCGCCATGTAGTAGTCGCCGTTTTCAGTGTAGGTGCGGGCGGCGGGCTGGCTGTCGGTGGGCAGCGCCTGGGCGCTGACGGGTAGGGTCCAACTGCCGTTGTCGAAATCGCCCACGACGGAGTCAGGCGTTGGTTTGCGCGTCATCAAGGCATGGGGCGACTCTTCCCAGTTGGCATAGGTGATGGTGTGGCATTCGCCGCAGACGGCGCTGCCCACGTAGTCGGCGTCGTAGAGAGAGGTGTAGGACTCGTATTCCGTAAAGATAAAGAGTAAAGCGCCAATGAAGAGGACGCCGCCAGTAAATGACCACAAACCAATCTGCCTGTTGCGCCCGGAGGCACGGCTTTTGCGTTTAGCCATTTGTTTCTCCGCCAAAGTTTTAGCCAGACGTACCTGAGGAACGCGGCGCGGTTGAAGGGGTTTCTTAAGAGTTTAAGAAAATAACGGGCGCGATTACCCGATTGTTTTCTCAATGTGCAACAAGCCCTGTTGGACAATTGCCAGGGCAGATGTCGCCGCAATTGCCCGACGCCAAAGTTTTGACCCGCCGTCAAGGCTGGTGTACGGTTATGCTCAGAATGAAAGCAGCAGCATATTTTGATTATAGCGGCGAGTGGAAAAGTGGGCGAGTGGGGGAGGCTGTCACATTTTGGGTTTGGGCGGTGTTTAGGAGAGTGAATTTGCTATGGCAGATGAAGATGAAGGAGCAACCATGCAGGCTGCTGATCCGCTATCATCGGACGCCTTGCTCTTGCAACGCATGGAACAAGGCGACCGCGTTTCGTTCGACACGCTTTTTTATCACTATTATGACCGGGTGTATGGTCTGTTGTTTCGCCTGGTGGGAAACCGCGTGGAAGCAGAAGATCTGACGCAGGAAGTGTTTTTGACTTTGTATCAAAAACCGCCACGTGGGGCGCGAGAACATAATGTGGGCGCCTGGCTTTATCGCGTGGCTACCAACAAGGGGTACAACCATATCCGGGGACGGCAGCGACAGTGGCAGCGAAACCGGCTGCTGACGCCAGGGGCAGATCCCAGCCAGGCGACGGTATGGGATGGCGACCCGGCGCAGGCGGTGGAACAGCGGGAAACGGCGGCGCGGGTGCGCCGCGCCCTGGCAGGGCTAACCCGGCGGCAGGTGCAACTGCTGCTGCTGCGGCAAATGGGTTTGAGTTATGCGGAGGTGGCGATCGTCTGCGAAGTCGCGCCTGGTTCAGTGGGAACGCTGTTGGCGCGGGCGGCGACGGCTTTCCGGCAGCAGTATGCGCAGCAGTCTGGCAGCGGTCAGGAGGTGGATGATGAGAGAGAATGAAAGGTTTAAGCAAGTGGATGGGTTGGATGACGTAATGGCTGCGCTGGCAGTTCTGGAACCGGCGGCGGGGGATGAGCCAATGCCGGCATTCCAGGCGCTCGCCTCCGTCAAACAACGCGCGCAGCACGCCCGTCCTCGTTTTTGGGATATAATCAGCAAGGAGATAATGAGTATGTTCAAACGTAAGTATGCTTTTGCCACGCTTTTGGTCGTGCTTGTCTTAGGCGGCGCAGTAGCGATTCCGTCGGTGCGGGCGGCAGCCAGCGACTTTTTGGGGCTGTTCCGCGTGCAAAAATTCGCCCCTATTTCCATCTCGCCGCGCCAGTTGGCCATGCTGGAGAATCTGGCGGAGCAGGGGCTAACCCCAGGCACAATGGAAATGGTATCGGAGCCAGCCAGCGAACAGGCAGTCGCCAGCATGGCTGAAGCAGCCAGCCTGACGGGCGCAGCGGCGCTGTCGCCGCGCCTGCTAGGCGAGCCGGATGCCATTTACGTCACCGGATCGGGGCAGGGACGGCTAACCGTAGACCTGGACAGCAGCCGCGCTATTTTGCGGGCGTCAGGGGTAGACCCCCTGACGTTGCCAGACAGTCTGGAAGGCGCCGTGGTGGACGTGACCATTTACCCAATAGTCAGAGCCTCCTGGATGGATGCTCAGATTTCGCTGATGCAAACGGACAGTCCGGTGGTGGATTATCCCGACGACGTGGACCCGGCGGTACTGGGCGAGGCGCTGCTGCAACTACTGGGAATGACGGAGACGGAAGCGTCCCGCCTGGCAGCCAGCATTGACTGGACAAATACCCTGCTCTTCCCCGTGCCGGAAAATGCCGCTACGTTCAGCGAGGTCAGCGTGCAAAACAGCAGCGGCCTGGCGCTAAGCAGTCTGGATGGTGAGCACAGCGCCCTGATGTGGCAAAAAGATGGGCGCGTATTCATCCTGGAAGGACCAGAAACAGTGCGCGGCCTGGTGCGCATTGCCAATTCGTTACGTTAGTAGGAGCGGGTTGCAATGTGGGGGCGGGTTTGAAACCCGCCCCCACAGAAGGCGCATAAATTTATTATGCCATTTGCCATTGATACGCAACATCTACGGAAAGAGTATGGCGCAAAGGTGGCGGTGTCTGATCTGACGCTGCAAGTGGAACAAGGGGAAGTCTTTGGCTTTTTGGGACCCAACGGGGCCGGCAAAACCACTTCGGTAAAAATGCTGCTGGGGCTGATTACGCCCAGCGGCGGCACGGCTTATTTGTTGGGTCAGCCATTGGGCGAACGCACGGCGCGAGCGCGCGTAGGGTACCTGCCGGAGCATTTTCGCTTCCATGAGTGGCTGCGGGCGGCTGAATTTCTGGACTTGCACGGCAAGTTGTATGGCATGAGCGCCGACAGGCGGGCAGCCATCATCCCCACCCTGTTGGAACTGGTGGGGCTGGCGGACCAGGCGCAGGTGCGGGTAGGTACGTTCTCCAAAGGAATGCAGCAGCGGATTGGCCTGGCGCAAGCCTTGTTAAACGATCCACGGCTGGTCTTTTTGGATGAACCAACGTCTGGCCTGGACCCGTTGGGGCGGCGGCTGGTGCGGGACATTATCAACCAACTGCGGCAAGAAGGGGTGACTGTTTTCCTCAATTCCCACCTGTTGAGCGAAGTGGAGCTGACCTGCGACCGGGTGGCGTTTATTCGCAATGGGGTGATTGTGCAGACGACAACGATTGAGGATTGGCGGCGGGAAAACGTACAGGTGGGACTGCGCGTGGGGCAACCCGATGAAGCGTTGTGGCAGGGATTGGCCGCCTGGGGTACAGTGCTGCCGCCGCTACCGGGGGATAAGCTGGTGGGGCGCATTCGTCTGGCTATCGCCCATGAAGATCAGATTCCGGCGCTGGCGCAGTGGCTGCTGGCGCAAAACTACAGTCTATACGAACTCAGCCCGCTGCATCTATCGCTGGAGGAGCGGTTTATCCAGATTATGGGGAAGGATGCACCAGCCTTATGACAACCCTCACGATTGCCCGCTTGACGCTCAAGGAAACGCAGCGCCGCCGTATCTTGTGGATCGGCCTGATTATGGGGCTGGCGTTTCTGCTCTTGTTTGGGACAGGCTTTCATTTTATTTATCAGGAGTTCGAGGCGGCTGGCAATCCGCAAGACGAGAGTTTTGCCTTGATTTTTCTCACTCTGGCGGGGCTGTATGTGAGCAACTTCCTGATTATTATGCTTTCGGTGCTGATCTCGGTGTCTACCATTTCGGGAGAGATTGACACGCACACGATTGATGCGGTGATTACCAAGCCTATCCGGCGTTGGGAGGTGGTATTGGGGAAATGGCTGGGCTTTGCCTTTATGATTCTGGTGGGGGTGCTGCTGCTGCCAGGAGGGATCTTGCTGATCGTTTATTGGCGGTCGGGTTATGCGTTGGCGAACGTGCCGGCAGGTCTCGCCTTCATGTATTTGGAGGGGTTGATCATTATGACCGTGAGCATTGCCGGGGGTACGCGCCTGTCCACGCTGGCTAATGGCGCGCTGGCGTTCATGTTGTACGGGGTGGCGTTTATTGGCGGCTGGGTGGAGCAAATAGGGGCGCTGCTGCGCAACGAAACGGCGGTGGACCTGGGCATTTTGTCCAGCCTGATTTTGCCCAGCGAAGTTATGTGGAAAAAAGCCTCCACCATGTTTCAGCCCAGCGCCGCAGGGGGGCTGGAGTTTGCCGGGCCGTTTTCGGTCGTGTCGCAGCCCAGTAATGCCATGGTGGTTTATGCCGTTGTTTATGTGGCGGTCTTTTTGCTGGCGGCTTTGTGGAGCTTTTCGCGCAGGGATTTGTGAAAGGAAGAAGGGAGAAGGAAGAAGGGGGAGGCGCTTTGGTTATCGTGTCGGGTCTGATTGGTAGGCTATTTCGATGACGCCATTGGGGAGGAAGTTGGACATCAGGTAGCGCAGCGATTGGGCGCGATCGGCGCCGCCGGCGTTTGTCAGCAGTAATTCCTGGCAAAAAGAGGCAATGTCCTGGATGATGCGCTCATAGCGGTAATAAGCCAACGCCGTGCGATTGATCGGGGGG
>CAYQYJ010000111.1:0-9595 GCA_964421605.1 uncultured Ardenticatenaceae bacterium
GCGGGATTACCTGATTATTTTCTCAATGTCCAAAAGCGGTTACGACAAACCCCAACCGCCAAGTTATTTACGGACAGTTATTAATAAGTAACTGTCAATTCAGCGAATTGACCTACGGGCACTGTTTATTATGGCAAATATCATTGAAATCAAAGAGCTGACCAAACGCTACGGCACGCTCACCGCCCTGAATGATTTAACCCTTAACGTCGAAGAAGGGGCGGTAGTAGGCTTTATCGGCCCCAATGGCGCCGGCAAAACCACCACCATGCGTATCCTGACCACGCTGCTCCAACCGAGCAGCGGCGCCGCCTACGTCGCCGGACACTCCGTTACCAAGGAGCCGAAAGCCGTGCGTCGCGCCATTGGCTATATGCCCGACTTTTTCGGCGTCTACGAAGACATGAAGGTATGGGAATATCTGGACTTCTTCGCCGCCTGCTACGACATTCCCCGCCCCACCCGCGCGGTCATGATTGACGACCTGCTGGCGCTGGTAGACCTGAACCATAAGAAGGATGACTTTGTGGAGAACCTGAGCCGGGGCATGAAGCAGCGGCTGTGCCTGGCGCGCACGCTGGCGCACGACCCGCAGGTGCTCATCCTGGATGAGCCAGCCAGCGGGCTGGACCCGCGCGCCCGCATTGAAATGCGCGAACTGCTGCGCGAATTAAAGAACATGGGCAAGACCATCTTCTTCTCCTCGCACATTTTGTCCGAAGTGTCCGACATTTGCACCAGTATCGCCATTCTGGAAGCGGGTCATCTGATCGCTTATGGGGATATGCAGCAGATGCAGCAGCAGCTTCGACCGCACCGCCTGTTTGAACTGCGCGTTCTGGGCGACCTGGCGCTGGCGCAGGCGCGCCTGCTGCAAACGCCGCAGGTCGCATCCATCCTGACAGCGCCAGAGGTAGACATCCCCCAAAACGCCATCCGCTTTGACTTTGCCGGCAGCGACGAACACCTGAGCGACCTGTTAACGGGTTTAATTGGCGATGGCGTGCGGGTGATTCATTTGGGCGAAGAACAGGGCGACCTGGAAGACGTTTTTCTGAAAGTGACCAAAGGGCTGGTGCAGTAGCCGCATGGCGGCAGCTAAACAGGCAAAATCAGAGAGCAGGTGCAGAAAGTGTTAAATGGACAGCTAAACGCGCCCACACAACAGCCCTCGCCGCTGCGTCAGGCGTGGCATTGGTGGCGCGACCTGGACCAGAACCCCATTTACCGCCGCGAACGGGGCGACTGGGGCAGGCCCAACCCATACTACAACTATCTGGCCCGCTTTTCCCCCTTCATTGTGCTGGGCACGTTGTTGGCGGGCGCGTGTACTGCCTGGTTAAATCCCCTGTTCCTGTCTCAGGTGAACGAAGCGTTCCTTGTATCTTGCCTGCTCTGTCTGCCAGGCATCTTGCTGAACGTGCTCACCTGGTACGGCGTGATTATGGCGCCCGCCTTAACCGCCCCCACCATCAGTTTGGAAATAAATGCCGGCACATGGGACGTCATCCGCACCACGCCCCACACCGATCTTTCCATTGTGCTGGCAAAATTCCTGGGGGCCATGTCCCGCCTGCGCATCTGGCCCACATTGACTGCCCTCAGCCTGCTGCAAGGCGTCATCCTGTTCATCTCCACCCTGATCGTCACCAACAACGTAGACGCGCCGCCGCTGCGGCTGGTCGCTTCCTTGCTGATTGGCGCCAGCAGCGCGCTCCGTCCCTGGTTAGAAGTGATGTTTGCCGGCATTCTGGGCATGTACCTCTCCACCCAAATCCCTTCCACTTCCCTGGCTCTGGCTGCCAGCTATGGCGGGCTGCTGTTTGTGCGCCTGTTTAACAACAGCCTGCTATGGGGGGCGCTAAGCGGCGTTTTGACCGACCAGGGCAGCTTCAGCTATGCCCTGGCCCTGACCGCGCCGCCGCTGATTTATCTGTTTATCAACATCGGCCTCGGCGCTGCCCTCATGCGCCGCGCCCGCAATCTGGCGACTGCATGACTACAACACACGACCTGTTGCCCATGACCCGCAAAAGCCGCGCGCTGGCTCTATGGCTGCAAAACCCGGTGGCCCTCAAGGAACTGCGCAGCCGTATGCGCGGGCGGCGCGCCTTTGCCGTCCTCACCAGCTACCTGTTGTTAATGAGCGTTCTGGTCGCCCTGGTCTATCTCAGCATCTACCTGCGCGCCCAAACCAGCAGCGCCCTCGACCTGAACGAAGCCGGCAAAGCGATCTTTACCACCGTTTTGGTGGTGCAGGCGTTTCTCGTTCTTCTCGTGGGGCCCGTCTTCACCGTGGGATCCATCACCGGTGAAAAGGAACGGCAAACATTTGATTTGCTGCGCACCACGCTGTTATCCACGCCAGCGCTGCTGTTGGGTAAGCTAATTTCTGGCCTGGCTTACATCTTGCTCCTGATCCTGGCAGCCGTTCCCGTGCAAAGCATCGCCTTTTTGTTGGGCGGCGTCACCTTATCTGATCTGGTACTGACGCACGCTGTCATTCTCATTTGCGCCATCGCTTTTGCCACCCTGGGACTTTTCTACTCCAGTCTGATGCGGACCACGCTGACGGCTACTGTCATGACCCTGGTCACCGTGCTGCTCACCATTATCGGCGGTCCCCTCGTGTTTATTATGGCTGACATGTTTAGCGTGCCTTACTACCGTTATCTGCCATACAACGGTGAACTCTTTCTGGCTACAACCAATGCCGCCGGCGTCCTGGTCAACATCCTAGACGGGTACAACTCCTTTGGTCGGGTGTCGCCCACGCTGGCTTTTGTGGGGTTGTATGCCGGCATTTCCCTCATCCTGTTCGCCCTGACCGTGCGCCGCCTGAATCGCCCGGCCCAGATATAACGCCCGGCGGCAGAACGTGTTACAATTTGCCTGAACATGAGCGAATCCACCACCACCCTCGACCACTCTCTGCGCCGCCTTTGGCGTAATCCGGTAGCCGTTAAGGAATTACGCGGGCGCATGCGCGGTCGGCGCGCCTTTGTCGTGCTGACGGTCTATTTGACGCTGCTGGCTGGCTTCGTCACCCTTATCTACCTGGCCTATCTGGCTGACAACAGCGGCGGCGGCACAAACGCCCGCCTGGCTGGCAAGACAATCTTTAGCGCGCTCGTCATCGCCCAACTGTTCCTGGTCGTCTTTACCGCCCCGGCCTTTACGGCGGGGGCCATCACGGGCGAACGCGAAAAACAAACCTATGACATCTTGCGCACCACGCTCCTGTCGGAAGGCGCTTATATCGGCGGCAAACTGCAATCCGCCCTGGCTTACGTGCTGCTGCTGATCGCCGCCGCCATCCCCCTGGAAAGCATCGCCTTTTTGATGGGCGGCGTGTCGTTGTCTGAACTCATTATCTCCCAGGTGATGCTGGTGCAGGGAGCGCTCACTTTTGCCCTGCTGGGTCTGTTTTTTTCCAGCCTGATGCGCACCACCCTGGCAGCCACCGTAGCCACCTTTGCCGCCACCTTTTTTGTCATCATTGGTTTTCCCATCCTGATCTTCCTGCTCATCTCAATCTTGGGTCCCCTCATAGCCGCCGCCAGCAGCCTCACGCCCATCTGGCCCCTGCCCGCCCTGGCTATCTATGCGGGACTGGCGTTGGTGGCTACGAATCTGCCGGCATCCATGATCCTCAGCGAAATTATCCTCATTGAAGAAGGCTCTATCTGGGCCTTCACCGCCACCATTGACGGTCACTCCTTGCTCGTGCTGTCGCCCTGGTATTTGCATCTCTTCTGCTCGACGCTCTTTGCCTGGCTGCTCTACGCGCTCACCATCCGCCGCCTGCGCCGTCCCAGCGCCGCCTGATTCCATTAACGTTCCCGAACCATGTCCGCTCAATCCTCCCTTGAACAAAGCCACGCCGCCGTAGAGTCACCCGATTTTGCCTCTCTGCGCGCCCTGCTGGCCCGTTGGGACAGCCGCCGCCGCTGGCGCGACACCCTTCTCTGGGGCCCGCGCGGGCTGCTGGCAGGGCTGCTGTTAGCCGCCCTCCTGGCTGCCGCCGCACGACTACGCCCGCTGCTGGACAACGCCGAACTCCTGGCAGTCACCCTGGCGCTGGCTCTGGGCGGCGCAGCCCTGGCGCTGGTCTGGACGCAAAGCCGTCGCCGCCGCTTGCTGGCACAGGCCCACTTCGCCGACCAGCAGTTCCAACTGCAAGAGCGGGCCAGCGCCGCTGTAGAAATCCATCAAGGGGCGCTATCCGCGCCGCCGCCGTTAGCGCAGCAGCAGCTTCAGGACGCTCTGCGCGCTGGCGCTCAGGTCCAGGTGAAAACCCAACTGCCGCTGCGCCCCAATCGCCAGGACTGGCTAATGATTGGTCTGACTGTTGCGCTGTTGGGCGCAACCTTCTGGCTGCCCAATCCCCAACTGGACATTCTGCGTGGACAGCGCGCCGTGGCCGAAGCTGTTGCCGCAGAGGCAGAATCGCTGGCCGCGCTGCTGGAAACCATCCAGGAAAACCCGGCTCTGACAGAAGAGCAGCAGGCGGAATTACAAGAACCCGTGGCCAGCGCCCTGGAATCGCTGCAAGAGGGGAATCTGAGCCAGGAAGAAGCCGTGGCCGTTCTCTCGGAAGCGGAAGCCGACCTGCGCGACCTGGCAGCCAGCAGCGACACATCGGCGCTGCGGCAGCAGTTGCAGGAAGCTGCCGCGCCATTGGCGGACAATCCTGCCAGCCAATCATTGGGCCAGGCGCTGCAAGAGGGTAATTTGAGCGCCGCCAGCGCCGCCGCCAACCAACTGGCAGATGAACTGCCTTCCTTGAGCGACGCCGAACAGGCGGCGCTGGCGCAAGACCTGGCGGAAGCGGCGCAAGCGCTGCAAAACACGGATTCAGCGTTGGCGCAGCAGTTGGCGGAAGCCGCCCAGGCGCTGCAAAATGGCGATGTAGCCGCGGCGCAGCAGGCGCTGCGGGAAGCCGCTGGCGTTTTGCAGCAGCGCGCCCAAGAACAAATCGCGGCGCAGCAAGCCGCGCAGGCGGCTGACCAGTTGGGGCAGGGACGAGAAGCCGTAGCTCAGGCTGGACAGGGTGAATCCGATCAGGGACAACAAGCCAGCGCGGGTCAAAGCCAGTCAGGTCAGGGACAAACCGGTCAGGGGCAATCAGGTTCGGGACAAAATGGCGGCGAGGGCGCATCAGGTTCGCCCATCGAGAGTCTGGGCAATGAGCCAGATGCCGGCAGCGCCGAAACAGGCGGCCCCGGTGGGCCTGGCCCAGGCGGTGGGCACGTGGACAATGTGTATGTGCCGCCCCTGGTAGACTTAAGCGGCGAGGCGGGCGTGGAGGTGGAACTGCCGGCAGAATGCCTGGCAAACCCGGCCGCCTGCGGCTCTCTGCTCACCGAAAATCCCACGGCGTTTGGCGATGAACACAGCATCGTGCCCTACAGCCAGGTTTTCGGCGACTATCGCGACGCCGCCTACGAAGCCTTAGACACCGATTACATCCCCCTGGGCATGAAAGAATTCGTGCGCGATTACTTCGCATCCCTGGAACCGTAGGGGCGTATTGCATACGCCCATTGAGGACAGCAGCATGATGGCAACCGCCACAGAACAAACGGACCTATCGGTAACCGATTTCCGCCACACCGCCGCCAACCTGGAAGCAGAACTGGGCAAGGTAATCGTCGGCCAAAAAGAGGTAATACGCCACGTGTTGGTCGCCATTCTGGCGGATGGGCACGCGCTGCTAGAAGGCGTGCCCGGACTGGGCAAAACCATGCTGATTCGTACCCTGGGGCAGGTCCTGGACATGGCTTTCAGCCGCATCCAGTTCACGCCCGATCTGATGCCCGCCGACATCACGGGCACCGACATTATGGAAGAAACAGCCAGCGGGCGGCGCGACTTCCGTTTTCAACGTGGTCCCATTTTCGCCAACCTGGTTCTGGCTGATGAAATCAACCGCGCCACGCCCAAAACGCAATCTGCCCTGCTGGAAGCCATGCAGGAAAAAACGGTAACGGTTGCCGAACACACCTACCCTTTGCCTGCGCCTTTCTTCGTGCTGGCGACGCAGAATCCACTGGAAATGGAAGGCACCTACCCCCTGCCAGAAGCACAGCTTGACCGCTTCTTTTTTAAGGTCAACGTCCCGTTCCCATCGGCAGATGACCTGACGGAAATTCTGGCGCGGACAACGGGTAAGGAAACCGCCAGCGCCGGCAAAGCCGCCGACGCCGTCCGCATCCGAGCCATGCAGCAGTTAGCTCGCCAGGTGCCCATTCCCACTCACGTCAGCCAATACGTGAGCCAGGTCATCCTGGCTTCCCATCCAGGACGCAGCCCGTCGCCTCTGGTCAACCAATACGTGCGCTATGGCGCCAGCCCGCGCGGCGGTCAGGCGTTGGTCTTGGGCGGCAAAATCACGGCGCTACTGGCGGGTCGCTACAACGTCAGCTTTGACGACATTACCGCGGTGGCCCCGGCCGCGCTGCGCCACCGCCTGCTGTTGAACTTTGAAGGGCAGGCTGAAGGAATCACTCCAGACGCCATCGTCGCCGATATTCTGGCGCATGTGCCTCGGTCATAAAGAGAAATGAACATTTTCGCAGATTTTCTCCGCGTCTTCTGCGCCCCACATAAGCGGACAGCCGCGCGCGAGTGTTCTTTATGGGCATGAATGCTATTCTCCCCTCCCTCTACGCTGTTCTCGCCCAGCCCACGCCGGAAACGCTGTGGCAGTTGCGCGCTGATTTATTGGTGGGGGACGTGCCGGCATCTTCGCCCGCCATCCACACCTGCGCCAGCTTCTACCACTTTCTCACCCAACTGGCAGCCAACGCCGCCTCCCACCAATACAGTCATTTTGCTTCCCTTCTGGACATGGGCGCAGTCGGCAGCGTCGCCATCCAAAACCTTTTAGAAGACGAGCGGACGTCCGAATGGTGGCAGCGCTTCCTGGTGGGCGGCGTCAGCGAAGGACTCATGGCGCTGGCAGCTCGCCAATACGTCAAAGCCTGGGAAGAAGAACTGCGCGCCACATACCAGACAGCCGCCTGGACCTTGCGCGAAGCCCTGTGGACGCTCTCCAGCCAGATGCAGCCAGACGTAGACTCAGCCCACCGCCTGCGCCTGATTGATGACCTCCTCAGCCCCCTGCGCCAGTCCAAAGTCAGCGGCGTGGCTAAAGCCGCCCTGATCGCCCGTCTTTTCCAACTCCTGCTGCTGCTGCAGCTCGCTCCCTATCTACTTGAAACCTGACCCGCCGTCTATGCTGTTCGACGAACACAACCTGCGTAAACTGGAACAGTTAACCCTGGTGGCGAACCGCGTGCGCGTGGGCGTCCTGAAAGGGGATCGGCGCAGCAGTAAACGGGGCACCTCCATTGAATTCGCCGACTACCGCAGCTACACCCCAGGCGATGACTTGCGCCGGCTGGACTGGAACATTTACGCCCGCCTGGAACGTCCCTTTATCAAGCTGCTGCACGAAGAAGAAGACCTGTCCGTTCATCTGCTGGTAGACGCCAGCGGCAGCATGGTCTGGCCCGACAACGAAGCGGAACAAAAGCTGCGCTACGCTCTGCGTCTGGCGGCAGCCCTGGGGCACATTGCTCTGTCCGCGGGCGATTTGCTGACCGTGACCCTGCTGCGTAGTGGGGGGAACCTGGCCTGGGGCCCGTATCGCGGCCAACCGCAGTCGCTGCGGCTGCTGCAGTTCCTGGAAACAGGGCAGGGTGGTGGCATTACCAACCTGACCGTCTCCTTGCAAAATTACGCCCTGCGCGCCCGCCGCCCTGGTCTGCTGTTTCTGTGCAGCGATTTACTTTCTCCCGCCGGCTACGAAGAAGGTGTGGCGGCGCTGCAAGCGCGCGGCTATGAAGTGGGCCTGATCCACATTCTCAGCCCGGATGAAGTAGAACCGCCGCCGGCCGGCGACGTCAAACTGGTGGACGTGGAAACGGGCGCGGACGCAGAAATCACCCTGGACATGGGCATGATTGACATTTATCGCCGCCGCCTGGAAGCGTGGCGCAGCGACATCGCCGCCGCCTGCGCCCGCCGCCAGATCCATTACATCCCGGTCACCACTGACATCCCCTGGGACAGGCTGGTGCTGCAAACGCTGCGCCTGCAAGGCGTGGTCAAATAATATGTCATTTTTGGCCCCCTTATTTCTGCTGCTGGGTCTGCTGGCTGGGCCCATCATTCTGATGTATATGCTGCGGCTGCGGCGACGGGAGATAGTGGTCAGCAGCACGCTGCTGTGGCAAAAGCTGCTGCGCGACCGCGAAGCCAATGCGCCCTGGCAAAAGCTGCGGCGGAATTTGCTCTTAATCTTGCAGTTGTTGATTCTGGTCGCCCTGGCGCTGGCGCTGGCGCGGCCTTTTATGCCTGTGCCGGCAATTATCAGCGGCAGCGTGGTCGTGCTGTTGGATGGCTCCGCCTCCATGCAAGCCACGGACGTAACGCCCAACCGCTTTGCTGTGGCCCAGGCCCGCGTCGCAGAGCTGATCAACGACCTCAGCGGCGCAGACCAGATGACCATTATCCTGGTAGGGCGCACGCCGCTGGTGCTCGCCCCGCCGACGGGCGACCGCGCGGCGCTGCGGCGGGCGCTGGCGACGGCGCAGGTGGAACAAGGGGAAGGGGATTGGGCGGCAGCCGCGGCCCTGGCTACAGGCGCGGCGCAGGGATTCCGCGACGCGCGTATTGTGATAGTATCGGATGGGGGCGTGCCGCCGGATTTGCCGGCAATGCCGGCAGAAACCATCTACGTCGCCATCGGGGAACAGGGGGACAACCTCAGCCTGAGCGCCCTGGCTACCCGCGATGGGCCTGCCGGCACAGAACTGTTCGCCAGCGTCGCCAATCACGGGCCCAACCAGCAATCCGCCCTGATCAGCTTGCGTCTGGATGGCGTCTTGCACGACTCCCGCCGCCTGACCATTGCCCCCGGCGAATCCGCCAACCTCACCTGGCCCCTGCCGCCAGACGCCAGCGTCATCGAAACCCACCTCAGCGACAACGAGCAAGATTATCTGGCTCTGGACAATACCGCCTGGGCCGTCCATCAAGGCGGCGTGCGCAATCGCACCCTGCTGGTCACCCAGGGCAACCTGTTCCTGGAACAAATTTACGCCGTGCTGCCGGGCATTGACGCCTTCAAAACCAGTCCAGACAGCGACTTGCCGGCAGATGACCAACCGTTTGACCTGTACGTCTACGATGGCGCGCCGCTGCCAGACCCGCTGCCCGCCGCCGACATCCTGGCAATCCATCCTCCCCAGGGCATCCCTGACCTGTTTACCGTCACCGGCGCATTTTCCGACACCACCACCATTCGCGTGGCCGACAGCCCCCTGCTGCAATTTGTGGATTGGGGCAGCGTCAATATCCGCCAGGCGCAGCAAGTAACCGCGCCAGGCTTGCAAACGTTGGTCGAAGGCGTGGGCGGGCCGCTCATTCTCGTCGGCGAACGCGGGCAGCACCGCCTGGCGCTAATCACCTTTGATCTGCACGACTCCGATCTCCCCCTGCAAGTCGCCTTTCCCATCCTCATGGCCAACCTGACAGCCTGGCTCACGCCCGGACAGGCGTTTGACAGCGCCGCCCAGTTGCAGCC
>CAYQYJ010000112.1:0-9584 GCA_964421605.1 uncultured Ardenticatenaceae bacterium
GTGTTTCAACTTTCAGGTTCTCCATCTTACGAAGGTAGAAGTTAGAAGGCAGAGGTCAGCAGGCATAACCTCTAACCGTAGCAACAAGCGTTACCAGATGACTTCTACTGATCAACAGGTGTTTTGTAAGTTGCTGTGCCTGGAGATGCGCGTAAATGGTGCGCGTACGATGCACGTGAGTGACTAATATACCACAGGCAAAATCATCAGGAAAGAACCATACATAATATTAGTGCTTGTATCGGGTTTTGAGTTATGGTAAGATAAGCCCAAAGGCTGGGGGTAATTGAGACGAAACGCATTTTGTCAAAACAGGCGACGTATTTTTTAAGGTAGGTGCCGTGATGGCTTTAATTCAGAAGCGACCGCTTTTAGCAGTGTTAGCAGCCCTGATCCTGGGGTTTTTCATTGGCTTGTTTCTTTTTGGCTGGTGGCTCACACCATTAGAGTACACTGGCGCCGGGCCGCAGGATATGCTGCCGGAATACCAGCAAAGTTACATACGCTCTCTGGCTGATCTGTACGCTTTTGACGGCAACCAGACGCGGGTGCAAGAAGCGCTGCGCATCTGGCCCGAGGCGGATCAGGCGGCTTGCCAGATGGCGCGGGAAACAACCGATCCGGCGGACGCGACTCGCTTGCAAGCTGTAGCCATTATCCTGAATGGCGTTGGCTGTGATGCTGTCACGCCCCCGGCTGCCGAAGGAGAAGGCGCTGGTACTAATTCACTACTTCTGATTTGTGGTTTGGGTCTGGTGCTGGCGATTTTGGTGGGGGCCATTTTGCTGCTGATGCAGCGGCGCGGCGGCGGCGAAGGGGTGTCTAGCGGCAGCGGCTTTGGCGCCACGGGAGAAATTCCCACCAGCGGCCCGCAGTTTGAATCTGCCGTGGGCGAAGTGCAGGCGACGCCTGTGGCCCGTTTCCGCACCACATACAGTCGGGGGCACGACACTTACGACGATTCCTTTAGTATTGAAAACGCCAGCGGCGAGTTCTTGGGGGAGTGCGGTGTGGGTATTTCCGAATCTATTGGCATGGACACGCCGCGCAATGCCACTGCCGTAGAAGTGTGGCTCTTTGATAAGAATGACATTCGCACAGTGACTAAGGTGCTGATGAGCGACCACGCTTTCTTTGACGAGGCGTTGAAAGCCAAGCTGGCGCCAAAGGGTGAGCCCGTGCTGGCGCGTCAAGGCGACACGGTGGTGTTGGAAACGGCTTCGCTGATTATCAACGCGGTCATTGTGGATATGGCGTACGGCCTGGATGAAGGGCTGCCAGAAGAGAGTTATTTTGAACGGTTGACGGTAGAACTGTCTGCCTGGGCGAAGGAAGGGGATTTTGGCGGCCCGGACATTGAAGGCAAAGTGGATGAGTTGTTGAATTTCTAGGAGATGGCGGGGAGGTTTTAGGAAATGTGTGTCAGGGGCGGGTTTCAAACCCGCCCCTACTTTTTGGGGATCAGGCCAGTTTGTACGGGTCAAATAGTTTTTCCCATTCGTCCAGGGCATAGCGGTCGGTCATGCCGGCAATATAATTCGCCACGACCCGTTCTACAGGCTGTTCTTTTAACCGCTGCTGCGTTTTTGCCGGCAGCATCCCCGGTTCCTGCACGTACCCCTTAAACAACTGGGACACAAAATGCTCCGCCTTAGACTGCATCCGTATCAGGCGGTAATGGCGGTACATATTCTGATACAGAAAGTCCTTTAACTCCCGCACCTGCGCCCGCAGTTCGGCTGAATAGCCCACCACATTGCTGTGGTAACGCTGTAATTTATCGGGCGAGTCAATCCCGCCTGCTTCGAGGTTAGCCGCCGTCGTCTGCAGGACATCCGTTATCAGACGACCAATCAACTCCCGAATTGCCTGGTGGCGCACCATGTCCGTGAATTGGTGGTCGCTCCAGCTAACCTTCTCCTTGAGCCACTGCCATATCGCCAGGTTGTCCAGCTCTTCCGGTTTGAACAGCCCCGCCCGCAGACCATCTTCCAGGTCATGCGCATTGTAGGCGATTTCGTCAGCCAGGTTAGCAATTTGCGCCTCTAGCGACGCGCGCCTGTCCGGAGCGTACGCGCTGGCGTCGCTCTTGTCATATTCCGTCTCGTGTTTGATCATCCCCTCGCGCGTTTCATAGGTCAGATTGAGACCAGGGAAGCCGGGGTAGCGCTGTTCTAACTCCGTCACCACGCGGTAGCTTTGCGTGTTATGGTTGAAGCCGCCGTGCCCCTGCATCAGCTCATTCAGGATGTGCTCGCCGGCATGACCAAAAGGAGGGTGTCCCAGATCATGCGCCAGGCAGATGGCCTCCGTCAAATCCTCGTTGCCCCCCAGCCCGCGCGCCAGCGAGCGCCCCAATTGAGAAACTTCCAGGGTGTGGGTCAGGCGGGTGCGAAAATGGTCTCCTTCATAAAAGACAAACACCTGGGTCTTATATTCCAGGCGGCGGAAAGCGGTGGTGTGGATGATCCGATCACGATCCCGTTGAAAGGCAGTGCGGCTGGCTGATTCTGGTTCAGGGTAGACGCGCCCCTGGGAATCGGCGCTGCGCAAGCCATAAGGCGCCAATATGACGTTTTCGTGTTGTTCAAGCTGTTCGCGGTTAAATTGCATCGCGTACTTCCTTTTGTTATCTTGCACCTTACGCGCTGCCAGAGAGGCGACAAAAGTCTCGGCGACTTTTTGGTCTGGGCCTGCGTAAGTCCAGAGCTATGACAAATGCTCCGCTTGTCATCCCTTGAGGGCAAGTGTAACATAATCAAAACCTTACGGCGAAGGGCTTCTATGAGGAGCAAGGTGACGTATGTCTAAAAAACTGAGCATATTTCTTTTTGTCAGCGCAATTATTTTGGCGATGGCTACATTTGCGGTGATGTTGGCGCTGAATCGCCGCCCGGATCCGGGCACAGAACAGGCTGCTGCTCTGACAGCCACGGCGCAAGCCGCTGCGCAAACGACGGGGCAGCAAGCGTTTATCCTGCTAGTGGATAACACCGAGGTGACGGTTAGACTGGCTCCTGGAGAGGAAATAAGGTTGCTGAATGAGTTGGCGCCGCCCGAAACAACCCAGCCACAGCTGCCTGAAAGTGAGGTTCCCGTTGACGTGTTGCCGGCAGCTACTCTACCGCCAGAACCAACGCCAATTCCCACTGTACCTCCCGTGACCATTGCGCCCACAGCCACGCCTCTGCCAGTCGTGCCGGCCGCGGTTGACCCCATCATCTTTATTGCCTATACCGTACAGCCAGGGGATACGCTCTATACCATTTCCGTGGCGCAAAGGAGCAGCATTGTTTTGATGTCTATCTATGGGATTGACGCCAACAACCTGACGCCCGGCGCTGTTATCAACAGGCTGCCTGTAGCCAACCCGGCTTATTGTCCTGGTTACAACGTCTATGTTGTGCGCGAGGGGGATACCGCCTACAGCATTGCTCACCGCCTCGGTACCACGCACGAGTTCTTACGCGACCTGAATAAACTCCCCGCTGATTATCGGATTAATGTGGGACAGGTGCTTTGCGTGCCGTAGCAGCGACGCGTAGTTTGACAAACCAGCTTTGTGGCGTTCGCATCCTTCGGTGAACTCAGAGCTTGCCCTGAGCTAATCGAAGGGACAGGTTTTGAGAATGCAAACGCTTCATTTTATACCTGAGGGGACACCAGGTCATTCCCCCATCACCTGCTGCAATTCTGCCAGAAAAGCTTCGGACGCGAGATCATAGGCGGCTATGGCGTCCGCCACCGTGCAAAAAGCGACTACCGGGCAGCCAGCGCAGACCATTTGATGCCGCTGGAAAACTTCGAGAACCTGGGGCCACCGTTGAAAAAGGTCTGTGAGGGACATCGCTGTGAGCGAAGGCTGCTGCATAGTAACATTTCTCCTGGCATTTTGGCGACCTGAATGGTCTGCTCAAGGTACACATTAGCATAAAACCGGGCCGTTTTTTTTGCGAAAATGCAACTTGGGCAGAAGGAGATGTTGCGCGGCACTGAATCGTGGTGGGCGTCAGCCCTGCCAGAGGTGGGGCTGACGCCCACCTCTATGGGCAATTTTGGCGCATTAGCGCCAAAAATTGCCCGTCACGAAGGATTGGCAGGGCACTCTGCTTATGGTTTGGGTAACTGGATGGGCTGGAGGGTCGTCAGGGGGTCATTTGTCGGCTTGGTCGGGAGATTTTCGGTGTAAGTCCTCGGCAATCATGACCAGTTCGTGCGCTTTACATAAAATTACTTGTTTGCGTCCGTTTTGCACCAGACCTTCCTGCTCCCACTTGCTTAAGATACGGCTGACGTTGTACAGGTTTGTTCCCGTCATCTCTGCCAGGTCCTGACGAGATAGGGGAATGTCAATCAAAACGCCCACCTCAATGCGCTTGCCAAACTGCCTGACCAGGCGCAAGACGGCGCGCGCCAGACGTTGCTCCACCTGTTTGGTAGCCACCTCCTGGTAACGGTCTTGCAGCCAGGCGAACCGTTTGCCCACCATTTCCATGCCATTCATCGCCAGGGTTGGGTAGCGCAGCATCAGGGCACGCATCACATCGCGGTGCCAGCAGATAGCCTGACAGTCCACTACAGCCACAGCAGACAGGGGATAGGGCATATGGCTGAGCGCCACAATGATGCCCAGGCCATTACCTGGCCCAAAGTAATTAATGATGACCTGCTGCCCTTCTTCATTGATTTGCGACAGTTTAGCCTGCCCCTCTATCAGGATGTACATGATAGTGGCGTCATCTCCCTGATGGAAGAAGTAGTCGTCCGCTTTGACCTGCGTCAGGCGGCCCTGTTCGATGATGGCCTGGCACTCGGCCTCGCTCAAGTTGTGCAGCAAAGCGCAGCGGGTAATGCTCTGGCGAGCGGTTGGATCAAGCATAATCCGATGATAGCATATAATTAGAAAATTAGGGATGGGATTGAGTCTTTGTCTTGTCAGAATGCCCCCTTTTATATCTGACCTGGATTCAGTATAATGTGGGCATGGCGCTGGCTGGTTTTGTAGAGTCCGTATCGCCAGGGAAGCCAGCGACTTAGTCGCAGTTCGTGAGTACCTGTCCGTTAATTAACGCACGCAAAAGTTTAGTTCCCTGGCAAAAGTTGAGCTTCTGCGTGGGTGGATTCTACTGGACAATCACTTTGGGAACGTCTACAGGCTGAACCTGGCGGCTTTCCACCATTTCAACTTCATGTTAGGAGGAGATTATGCTTCACAAACGCTTCAATGTGTTGTTGGTCACCGTGATGGTTCTGAGCGTGATCCTGGCTGCCTGCGCCGGCGGGGCGGGGGCGCAAAAGGCTTGTGTCGTTTTGGACACGGGTGGTGAAAACGACAAGAGCTTCAACGAGTTCACCTTGAAGGGCGCACGCGAGGCTGCCGAAGAGGAAGGGCTGGAGTTTGCCTACATCGTCTCCGAAGCAGCCAGCGACTATGAGAAGAACATCCAGAACTTTGTAGATGAAGGGTGTGGCCTCATTGTTACAGTTGGATTCTTGATGGGCGACTCTACAGCAGCGGCGGCTCGCGCCAATCCTGACGTGAAGTTTGCCATTGTGGACTATGCCTATGCGGATGCCGACTACACCGAAGAAGGTGGCCTGAGCAACGTAACCAGCCTGATGTTTGCCGAAGACGAGGTGGGTTATCTGGCAGGCACGTTGGCGGCTTGCATGAGCGAAACCAACGTCATTGGCTCTGTATCCGGTATGGAAATCCCGCCTGTGGTGCGTTTTGTGACGGGTTATCAAAATGCGGCTAAGACGCTGAAGCCCGACATTCAGACGCTTAATGTGTATATTCCCGACTTCAACGACCCGGCCACAGGCAAGCAAGCGGGGCTTGACTTCTTGGGGCAAAATGCAGACGTGATCTTTGGCGTTGGCGGCAACACGGGTAACGGCGGTTTGTTGGCGGCGCATGAAGCCGGCAAGATGGGTATTGGCGTGGACGTGGACCAGTACAATACCTATCCCGAAGTGGCTGCGTCGTTGATGACCAGCGCGGCTAAGAATATGGACGTGGCTACAGCCAACGCGGTGCGCGAGTATGCGGCAGGTACGCTGACCGGCGGCATTCAACTGGCGACGGTGGCGAATGGCGGCGTTGGGCTGGCTCCTTATCACGATTGGGACAGCAAGATTCCGGCTGAGTGCAAAGAAGCTGTGGAAGCGGCGCGCCAGGGCCTGGCAGATGGCACGATTAGCACGGGGTATACGCCGTAGGAAGTAAGAAGGTAGAAGTTAGAAAGTAGAAGACGAGGGCGCTGGCATGGGCGAGCGCCCTTTTTTGTATCTGAGGGTAGGATAGTGGCGCTTATGCGCGCCGATTGGTGCGATGGCAAGGGTAGAGGTAGGCGATGTGGCGAAAAGCAGTGTTTTGCTTGATGTTAATGGCGGTGATGGTGGCGGCGGCTTGCCGGCAAAATGCGCCAGACGCGCCAACCCCAACTATTCCCGTGGCGGCAGAATCGTCTACCCTGGCAGAATCGGGCGTATTGATTAGCGAACTCCTGCTGGGCGTGGTGGGCGGCAATAATACGGAGTTCATTGAGTTGTACAACGCTGGGGATACGCCCGTTGACCTCAATGGCTGGAGTCTTTGGTACCGCTTTCAGGATAGCGACCACGAAGAGCGGTTGATCGCCTGGGGCCGCGCCGCCGAAATTCCCGCTCACGGTCACTTTCTGTTGGTGCGCGCCGGGCAAGACGTGGGCGTCTTGCCAGACGCAACGTTTGATACGCCCCTGGTGCAAAAAGGGGGTCTGCAATTGCGCAACGCTCAGGGACAGGTTGCCGACGCCTTAGGGTGGGGGGATGCGCCCGCTCAGTACGCCAGCGGCGCGCCAGCCAGCCTGCCGCCCAATGGATCGAGTCTGGAACGGCTGCCGGGTGGAGATGCCGGCAATGGTGGCAACCGCAGCGATAACCAGCGCGATTTTGTCGTGAACGCTCGTCCCCAGCCGCAAAACAGCGGCAGCGACCCCACCCCCACCACGAACGCGCCGGTCGCCATCTCCTTACAGTCGCCGCCAGGCGTCATCCCTGGCGAAACGTTGACTATCACCTTGATGACGACAAACGCTACCAACGCCGCTTTGCGCGACGTGTTGGTCTCCTTGCCTGTGCCGCCTGGCTTCACGGTGTTAACGCTGCCGGCAGGTGCGTCCGAAACAGACGGGCAGGCGACCTGGACGATTGCCGCTCTGGCAGCTAGCGAGACCATCGCCAGCGAAGTGACGTTGCAAAGCCCATATACTTATACGGACGTCCGTTTTCGCGGCTACTATGCAATGGCGAATGGGCAGCGTCGCTACGGCCCGTTGTTCCAGGTAGCCGTGGGGGGTGGGGCGGTGCCTGTGGCTGTGGCGCGGCAGTTGGTGGGCCAGGACGTGATTGTGGAGGGGGTGGCTACGATGTATACGGGCGGCTTCTTTGCCGGCACAACTGGAACCAAATTTTATCTGCAAGACGACAGCGGCGGCATTCAAGTGTATGTTCCTGGCGGCATGGGGGCAGTAACGGTGCGCATTGGGGATCGGGTGCGCGTGCGCGGCGGCATTGAACTTTATCGCAACTCACTGGAACTGGTGCCGGCAGTGGCTGACATTGAACTGCTGCCCTCAGACGAGACCTCCACGGCGGCGGAACCAGCGGCGCTGCCTGTAAGCGCAGCGCAAATTCAATCCGATGACGCCATTTTAGGACGCCTGACCCGCTTGCAAGGCGTGGCGACGCGGATTGAGGAGTTTACCTTCTCCTATGAGATGGACCTGGTGGACGAGGCGGGGCAGAGTGCGCTTGTCTATGTGGAAAAAGAGACGGGCATCACCGCAGAGCCATTGGAATTGGGACAAACGTATCGCGTCACAGGTATCAGCGAATATTACGATGGGTTGCGCCAGATTAAGCCGCGCCAGCCAGCGGACATTGCCCAGGTTTTTCCGCCTGTGCTGCGCGTAGAACTGGATGCGCCTTACAGCGCGCGGGCAGGGGAGACGGTGACGATAACGCTGCGCGTGTGGAACCACACGCCGCAGACGATGACGGGGGTGCGGGCAGGGGTAGAATTGCCGCCTGGTTTGCAGATCAACCAGGTGTGGGATAGCGGCAGCGCTGCCGGCAATGCCGTAACCTGGAGTCTGGCAGAACTGCCTGGCGAGGGCGGCAGCGCCGCTTTCCGCCTGACCGCCCTGGTGTCGGACGCTGCCGTAGACCCGATCACTATTCCGCCAGCCACCGCCAGCGCCGATCAATGGCTTGAGGCGGCGCAAACCGCGCCGTTCCGCACCTTCGTCGGCGATGGCGTACCCGTCTGGGCTGTCCAGGGGAGCGGCGACGCTTCTCCTTACGTGCGCCGCCGGCTGACGACGTCTGGCGTGGTCACGGGTGTTTTTCCCGACCTGAGCGGCTTCTGGCTGCAAGACCCGGCGGCTGATGGCGATGCCGGCACGTCCGAAGGGCTTTTCGTCCTCGTGGACAGCTTCGACCTCTCTATAAGCGCGGGCGATTGGGTCCAGGTCACGGGATTGGTGCGTGAGATTTCAGGGCAGACAACGCTCTATCCAGCCCAGGCAGCGGACGTTGTATTCATGGGAACCGCCGAACTGCCGCCGCCCGCGCCTTATGACCCGCCCCTGGAGGATGCCGCCGCCCTGGCTTACAATGAATCGCGTGAAGGGATGCTGGTCGCTCTGGTGGAGCCGGCTGTTGCCGTAGCGCCTACAACGCAATATGGAGAATATGTACTGGTCAACCAGCGTTGGGGCGTTACCACCGTGCCGCGGGAAGCGGCGAAAGGGTTCTTTATCGTGGTAGACGATGGCGCCAGCGTCACGCACGCCGACGGGAGTACGCTGCCTTACGCTGTAAAGGTAGGTGACGTGGTCAGCGGATTGGCGGGACCCTTGGCGTACACGTTTGACCAGTACAAAATCCAACCGTTGGCTGCGCCCACGGTGACCAGTGTGGAAGCGCCTCTGCCTGCCTTGCCTGCGGCGGCTGCCGATCAGTTTAGCATTGCTACCTTCAACGTGGAAAATCTGTTTGATTATCGCCCGCCCCATCCCTCTGACCCGCCGCCGCCCGATAAGGAAACATATGAGCGGCGACTGCAAAAACTGGCGGATACCATTCTGGCGTTGGGCGCGCCCACAATCATGGGGCTGCAAGAAGTGGAGAGTGTAGAGGTGTTGCAGGAGTTGGCGGCGCTGCCGGCATTAGCCCCCTATGGTTACGCCCCCTACCTGATCGAAGGGTTCGACTCGCGGGGCATTGATGTCGGTTACCTGGTGCGCGCAGAGCAGGCTGCCGTGACGACAGTTGCCAGTTACCCCGCGTCCGAAGGATTATTCAGCCGCCCGCCGCTGGCGCTCACCGTGGAACTGACCCTGGGGGGAGAGACCGCCACGATCTACCTGCTCAACAACCATTTTCTCTCCCTCTCCGGCGGCGAAGCCGCCACAGAGCCGCGGCGCACCGAACAGGCAGCCTGGAACGTGAGCGTGATAGAGCAACTGCGCCGCGCCGACCCGGATGGGTTATTTGTCGTTTTGGGCGACCTGAACTCCTTCCTGGACACGCCGCCG
>CAYQYJ010000113.1:0-9484 GCA_964421605.1 uncultured Ardenticatenaceae bacterium
CAAATTGCGGAGCTAATCGAAGAGTGCCCCGGCCTGGTCATGTCTATCAGCAGCACCATTGACGAAAAAGGGGAAGTCCTGGACAGCGCCAGCCCCAAACTGGCAAACATCCGCCGCGAACTGCGCGTGGCTTATGGTCGCATTCAAGACAAATTACAGCGCTTGCTGAACAGCAGCGACGGCCAATATCTGCAAGAGCCTATTGTGACCATGCGCAGCGGGCGTTACGTCGTCCCCCTGCGGGCCGACGCCCGTGGGCGCATTAAAGGCATTATCCACGACCAGAGCGGCAGCGGAGCAACTTTGTGGGTAGAACCTCTGGGCACGGTCGAACTCAACAACGAATACCGCAGCCTGCAAATACAGGAGGAGCAAGAAATAGCCCGCATTCTGGCGGAATTGTCGCGCCAGGTGGCGCACCATGGGGAGTCGCTGAAACGGGTGGTCGAGCGTATGGCTGAACTCGACCTGATATTTGCCCGCGCCCGCCTGGCTTCGGAAACAAACGCTGTACAGCCGATTTTCGTGGAGTGGCGCACCTTCTCCGAACCGCGCCCGCCCAAACATGCCAACGAACGGGAAAAGTGGACGCCGCCGCCGCGCAACCCGCATCCGGGTTCTACCATCTGGATTCGCGCCGCCCGCCACCCGCTGCTGCATCCAGCCACCGTCGTCCCGACCGATTTGCTGCTGGAGGAAGACGTTTTCCTGGTGTTGATTACGGGTCCCAATACAGGCGGCAAAACGGTTAGCTTGAAGACAATGGGGTTGATGGCGTTGATGGCGCAGGCGGGGCTGCACGTGCCGGCAAACGAAGCCCGCCTGACCCTATTTGACAATGTATTTGCCGACATTGGCGACGAACAATCTATCGAACAGAGCCTCTCCACCTTCTCCGGCCACATCACCAACGTCAGCCGCATCTTGAAAGAAGTGGATGACCGTTCGCTGGTGCTGCTGGACGAGTTGGGATCGGGCACCGACCCTGCGGAAGGCGCTGCCCTGGCCCAGTGCATTGTCAACTTCCTGCGGGACAAAGGGGCAACCACCTTTGTCGCCACCCATTACCCCGAACTCAAACTGTACGCCTCGCAAACGCGCGGCGCCACCAACGCTTCGCTCCTGTTCGACGTAGAAACCCTCTCCCCCACATACGAGATGAGCATTGGCTTGCCTGGTCGCTCCAACGCCCTGGTCATTGCCCGCCGCCTGGGATTGGAAGAATCCATCCTCGACGAGGCGATGGCTTTGCTCGGCGCGGGCAACTCGCAGGCGGAAGCCATGCTCGATTCCATTTATGAGATGCGCGACAAAATGGCGGCGCAGGAAGCAGGCACGCGGCTGGCGCTGCGCCAGGCAGAAACACAGCGGGACGCCCTGGATGCACGCCTGGCGCAGATCGAATTAGAACGGCAGCAGGTGCTGGCGGAAGCGCGCGCCCAGGCGCAGGCTGAGCTAGAAGTGTTGCAAGAAGAAGTGCGCCAGCTACGCAAGAAGGTACGCGACGCCCAATCGCTCAACGCTCTGAAAAAGGTGAGCCAGGAACTAAAGACCCTGGCTGAAGAACAGGTAGAAGCCGCCGCCGTGGAGCAGAAAGCCGCGCCGCGCCGTCGTCGCCAGGCGCTGCAGATTGGGGACAAAGTCCTGGTGAAAACGCTGAACGTAGAAGGCACGGTCATGTCCATCGCTGGCGCGGCGGCGGAAGTGGCGGTCGGTCGCCTTTACATGCGCGCCGACCTGGCTGACCTGGAGTTAAAGGAACGCCCAGAGATGGAAGAACCCGTCCTCGCCGCGGGCGGCGTGCGCGTGCGCACTGCCGCCTCGCCTGGCATGGAACTGGATTTGCGGGGGCAGCGCGTGGAAGAAGGGCTAAAAGCCGTCGAACAATATCTGGATCAGGCTTTCCTCGCCAGCCTGCCCTGGGTGCGGATTATCCACGGCAAAGGTACAGGCCGGTTGGGGCAGGCGGTACGCCAACTCGTACAGAAGAACACGCACGTCGCTACCTGGGAAGAAGGCAAAGATGGCGAAGGCGGTGCGGGCGTCACCGTGGTCAAATTTAAGGACGAATAAGGGATGTTGAACGATGATCGTCGCCGCGAACAGGCTATGGTTCTGTTTGAACGCGCCTATCGCTGCCAGATGCGGCAGGAGTTCGCCGACGCCATCAATTTGTATAAACGCTCGATCAAGCTGCTACCCACCGCCGAAGCCTACACCTTCCTGGGTTGGACCTATAGCATGTTAAACCGGTATGAAGAAGCCATCGCCGCCTGCCGGCAGGCGATAGCCGTTGACCCTACCTATGGCAACCCGTACAACGACATTGGCGCGTATCTGATTGAACTGGAACAATGGGAAGAAGCCATCCCCTGGTTGGAAAAAGCCACTGTTGCCCCCCGCTATGAATCCCCCCAATACCCATACATGAATCTGGGCCGCGCGTACGAATACCTGGGACAATACGAGACGGCGCTGGAATGCTTTGACCAGGCGCTGCGCCTGGATCCTCTCTATCGCACCGCTGTTGCTGCCAAGTACCAACTGCTGGCAAAACTGAGTTAGCGTCGCCTGGAAATTTCACCGCAAAGACGCGGAGGTCGCAAAGAAGAACCAGAGAGTCTTAGTAATCGTCTAAAAATCACTTCCCGTTCTGGAGTCGAGGCTTCAGCCGGCTGAAGCCTCGACTCCGGGAACTTATTTACGGATTGACGCCCCCCAACGCCCTGGACGTGAAGTCATCCTGAAAGCCCAACTGCTGGCCCGCGGCTCCAGCGCCCCGCTTGTTAACCATTCACCCATTCACAAATTCACCCGATAACTATTCCCTCCCCCTCAACCAAACGTCCGACTGAGCGCCAGACGACCAACGCGCTAGGTGACGGAGCAATACACTATGCCTGCCGCCGCGTCCACGTAGATCATGTCGCCATCTCGAATCGTTTGCAGGGCGGCGCGGCAGTGAATGATAGCCGGAATGCCATATTCGCGGGCAGTGGTAGCCGCGTGCTGCCCAATGGCGCCACCTGCCAATACAATTCCCCCCAGAATAGGGAAAAAGGGCGTCCACAGCGGCCCGGCGTTCTCCGCTACCAGAATATCGCCCGGCTGCAGGTCAGGCAGTGGATCGCCCGGCCGCGGGAGACGGGCGCGCCCCTGCGCCTGCCCCCGGCTGGCGCTGAGTCCGTGCAGGCGGACGACGCCATCTTCGGTGACGGACGGCTCGTCTGCCAGATCCAGGGGCATGGGCGCCGCATTTACCGCGGGGCGCGGCGATAGGTCAGCAGGCGGCAAACCCAGAAACGGCGGCGGCTGTTGGCCGCACCAGGCGGCGTGTTCTGCTTGCCGCGCCTGCACCAGCGCATCAAAAGAAGCCGGCGCGCCGTTGCGGAGAGCAGCCAATATCTCCGCCAGATGCAGCCAAAACACGCCCTCTATGTCGGACAATGCCCCCTGCGCTATCAGCCACTTGGCGGCTAACAGCACCGCCCGCCGCAGCAAACCAATTGCCAACTGGTCTATGTGGTAATTATGGTTTTCCAGCACGGTCGCCGCTTTGCGCGCCCAGGCCCACTCACGGGCAAACAGCGCCGCCGCCGCCGGGTCGGGGCAGGCGTCGCCTAGTGCGACAGCGCGGGCATCGCGCGCCGCCCGCACCTCCTGTCGCACCTCAGCCGGAGAGGGGCGCGACGGGTGCAAATAGGGAGCAATCAGGCGCATCAGCCGCTGCGGCTGCTCGCGCAGGCAAGGCATACAAAGGGTCATTTCGGAGCCAAAGCCATGCCCGACTATGTCGCCAAACACGTCCAGGAAGGCATTGAGTTGGTTCAGAAACGGGGGAGATAGTTCACCCAACCGCTGCAGCACGTCCGGCGGCGGATCCATCACCCAGGCAGCCACATCTGGCTGCGTCTGGGCTGCGACGCCGAGGGCATATAAGCCATCCACAAAGCGGGTCAGCATCGTCTCTTCCCCCACCAACAAATCAGCCGCTGTCGTCTGCGCTGCCGCCAGGGAGATGCCGGCAGCCTCCGCGTAAGCAGCGTAAAAAGGCGCCAGCGAGGACCACACCAACCCATGCAGCACCATATGTTCATGCATCACAGCCAGGGCATCTTCCAGGTGCGCCGCCAGCGCCGGGCCGTCAGCGGCAGCCGCGCCATTAAGGCGCAGCCGTTCGTTAGCCGCCAGCACAGCCGGGCCATAATGCTCCCACAGCGTCAACCCCTGGTCGTGCAGCCGCTCCTCCAACTGCGCCAGTTCCGCCTGCCGCTGCTGTCGCTGCGCTGGCGACTCAGGATTGGGAACAGCGCCGCGATAAGCGCGCCCGTTAAAAACCAGCGCCCGCCCCAGCCAATCCACGCCACAGCGCCGCCGCTTTTCGCTCTCTGAGCGGCTGATCTGGGCCACGTAATCCTGCTCCAGCGGCCACAGCACCTCGTGCGGCAGCAGCGTCCACAATGACCAATAGAAACGTTGATCGGCAGGCTCAGCCCAGGTTACGAGAAAGGGGGCGGCAGAGCCGCCGCCAGGCGGCAGGGTAGTAATGGGCCGGCTTTGTAGAATCCAGAGACGCTCATCCGCAATAGCCCACTCGACGTCCTGTGGGCAACCAAAAAACTGCTCTAAAGCCAGGGCAAACTGGGCCAGCCGCGTCACCCACTCATTAGGCAGACAGGGTACAGACTGCTGCGCCGCAGGCACAGGCGTTTCCGCCGTGCCGGCAGCGGTCGCCGTTATCTGGCCTGTCTTGACGGCAATTCGCTGCCGCGCCAGGCTCAAATCGTGGCGATGCACCCAGTAACTGTCTGCCGGCAGCGCCCCATCCGTAACGCCTATCCCCAACCCCCAGACGGCGTTAATGACCATCTCGTCAGCCGCCGCTACGGGATCAACCGAGAAACAGACGCCCGCGCAAGTTGCCGGCAGCAGCGGCTGCACCAGCACCGCCATCGCCGGCGGCGCAGCTATCTCATGGGCGCGTTGGTAGGCAGTCGCCTGCAACCTTGACTGGTAAACCGCATCAATGGCGGCGCGGATGCCGGCATCTGTGGACACATTGAGAACGGTCATAAACTCGCCAGCATAAGCCGCCTGAAGCGAGTCCTCAACGGCGCTGGACGAACGCACCGCCAGAGACAGCCCAGGCTGCGCTTCCCGCCAGGTCGCCAGGCCCGCTAATGTCTCTTCCCAGGCAACGTCCGTCACGCCCGTTTCGCCAAAAGCTGCCGGCAAAAGCACCAACCCATCAGGCACAGGAAATCCCGCCTGCGCCAGCCGCACCAGGGCGTGTGCTTTTCCGCCTACCTGAGCCAGGCGTGCTTCGTCAACCTGAGCGAAGTTAAGAACGGATAGAGACGTGAACGTTAAAGACCTGTTCACTAACCACTGTTCACAAAACGCTAAAGACGCACAATATTAGCGCCGCCAGGCGGCAGGACATTCCGCGTGTCCAGCGCCAGGCGAGCGCAGCGGGCCACATTCTGCCAATCATAGGCGTCGTGATGGGTAACCACCACCACGCAGTCGGCGGCGTGCAGCAGTTCATCGCTCAAAGTCACCGCTTGCAGCGGATACCCTTCGCCGCTCAAATCGGTCACATACGGGTCATGGTAACTGACTTCCGCCCCCTTTTCTTGCAGCAAATGAATGATGTCCAAAGCCGGGCTTTCGCGCACGTCGCTGACGTTCGGCTTATAGGCCACGCCCAGCAGCAAGATATAACTGCCGTTGATCGCTTTGCGCCGCTGGTTGAGAGCCTCGGCGATGCGGCTAACCACGTATTCGGGCATGTGGCTGTTGATCTCCGCCGCCAGTTCAATAAAGCGGGCCGTGTAGTTCAGGGTACGCAGCTTCCAACTCAGGTAATGGGGGTCCACGGGAATGCAATGCCCACCTAAACCAGGCCCAGGATAAAAGGGCATAAAACCATACGGTTTGGTGGCCGCGGCGGCGACAATTTCCCACACATTCAACCCCAACTTATCACACATCAGAGCCATTTCGTTAACCAGACCAATGTTCACGGCGCGGAAGGTGTTTTCCAGCAGTTTGACCATTTCCGCCGCCGCCGGACTGGAAACGGGCACGGGCTGGGCCACGACAGTGCCATATAAAGCCAGCGCCACTTCCAGACAATCCGGCGTGACGCCGCCAATGACTTTAGGCGTAGTGTAGATGGTGTAATCGGTGCGACCAGGGTCAATGCGCTCAGGCGAAAATGCCAGGAAAAAGTCGCGCCCCACGATCATACCGTTGCCGCCCAGACGAGGCAGAATAATTTCTTCGGTGGTGCCGGGGTAGGTGGTGCTTTCCAAAACAAGGAGTTTGCCGGCGCAATCATGCGCCGTAATGCTATCTGCGGCGTTGATGATATAGGAGATGTCGGGGTCTTTCGTCTTGCGCAGCGGCGTGGGCACGCAAATGGAAATAGCATCCACGCCAGCCAGGGCGGCGTAATCTGTGGTGACGTGGAACCGGCCCTCAGCCACCAACGGAGCCACCACAGCGCTGGGAACGTCTTCGACGTAGCTGCTGCCCGCAGCCAGCATCCCAATTTTGCGCTCGTTGGTGTCCACGCCCACCACCGCAAAACCCGCCTGGGCAAAAGCCACAGCCAGCGGCAGTCCCACGTATCCCAACCCCACGACCCCCACCCGCGCGCTGCGGTTTTCAATTTTGTATAAAAGCTGCTCTTTCTGATTCATGCTGGCTTTGTCATTCTGAGTGGCGCGCAGAACCCCAACGCCGCTGGCGCATAGGATGGCGTCGCATCACTATCTAACCTTCTGAATATCGCCGGCATTCAAACGCACTAGATGAGGGGTCTGGCTGAGGAACGCCAACAAAACCTGTACCCGCTGCCGGCCATTCAGTTGCAAATCAAAGATGGCTTCATAGCCAGCCAGCGGCCCACTGACAACGCGCACCCTGTCACCCTGCTTAAACTCGGCAACCGGCTGCCCACCACTGGCTTGTATGCGCAGCAGCCGTTGTTTGAGTTCGTGTATCAGATTTGCCGACACAATTGCCGGCTCCCCGCCAAATTCTACCAATCCATGCACCCCTGGCGTCCAGCGCAGCGCATTGCTGCCCACTTCCGTCAAATTAGTGCGCACAAAAAGGTAGCCGGGGAAGAAAGGGCGCTGCCTGGCAGCGCGTGGGTTTTGCGGTTTGACGTCCAGTTTGGGAAAGTACGTTTCGATGTTCAGACTGCATAGATGTTTATAAACGATGTGTTCTTTATGCGGCTTTGCGTGCAGTGCATACCATTCCATACTCATTTGATTCTATCCTCTCCGGGTTGCCGGCAGCAGAACTCAGCACATAAAAGTCACTACGGCAAAAGCGGCGCAAGGAGCGGCGCAAGTTCCCCGGTCTGGCGCAGGATCGTCTGCGGGAAGAAAACAAAAGCCAACGCCCCCAGCAGGAAGACGACCAGGATAATGGTTATAGGCTTATCCATCCCATCGCGCCACGAACGGCTCAATTGCAGGGGACCTGCCGGCATTTCCACCAAAGCGCGCGCACATTTTATCAATCCTGCCGCGCCAGCGACAAGCGCCGCTATCACCACCCCCGCTGCCCAAACCCAACCGCTGTCCGGCTGCGCCAGCAGCATCACCAATCCCCAGCGCGGCGCAAAACCAGGCGTCAACGGGAAACCCAACAGCGACAGCGCCCCATAAACAAATGCTGCCAGCCCCAACCACCAGGCCAGAGTATGGTTCGCCTCGGCGCGGCGGCGCTGCAGCGCGGTCATCCCCACGCCTGCGCCCACCAAAGCCCCAAAGCGAGCCAACAGCGCCGCCAAAGCCACCGCTGGCCCAGTCGCGCCCAACGTCAACAACAGCAGTGTGCCGCCCAGGTCCACCAACAACAGCGACCCCAAAACGTGGCCCGCATCCCGGCTGATCAACGCCAACACGCCCCCCAGCGCCAGCGTTAATAAGCCGCTCCAACGGAGCAGTTCTAAAAAGGCTGGCACGCCCCATACCCAGGAATTTTCTTGCAGCAGCGCCAGTACAAAAATAAACTGCCCAAACTGCGCCAGACCAAACTGGAAGGCGGGCGTCAGCGAGGAAGAGGCGACGACCAATGGGCGCACCCAGATATAAAAGGGGAATCCCGCCAGAAGCAAAGCAAAGCCGCCCAACAGCAGCCGCCATACCGTTCCTTGCAGCGATAACTGCCCTGAATCCAACATCCAGCTTGCCGCTAAAAACAAGGGCGTCGCCAGGGCCACGAAGACCAGATACCGCAGCGCCGCGTCGGCGGAGTCGGGCCGATCAGCCTGAAGAACGGCTGTGCTCACCGCCGCCGCCGCCAACAGCAGCAGCGCGGCAAAAGAGAAAGGACGGGCCATCACCGCCGCAGATAAAATAGCCAGAACGGCGAAAGAAGCTGGCGTAAAATCGCTCCCTTGCGGCAGCCAGATAGACAGCAGCAGCAGCAGCGCCAGCCCACCATACAGCAGGGTAAAAGCCAACCGTACCCCTTCGGTCAGGGTCAGGGAGCGCCCCAACAGCAGCAAGGTGTCGCCAGCAAACAGGCTGGGGGCAGATCCCGCTGCCAGCGACACGCTGGCTGTCAGCCGCCACAACGCCATAGCGCTGACCACGCCCACGCCCGCCGCTAACCTCGGCCAGCGACGCAGCGCCGCCGTGAGCAATGCCGGCAGCAGCGGTCCCCCCATCAACAACAGCGGCGCAGGCAGGCTCATGGCATCTTCTCGCTTAGCTGGCTTACTTCCATAACACGGGTCGCCTTAATCAAAGAGAACGCCTGGCGTATGCCGGATTTGCGTCAGGTACGCGATGGTCAGAGCTAACACCAGGTTGGACGCTGCCAGCGCCGCCAGCATCAACACCGACTGCTCCAGGGCGTGATAAAATAGTTCAAATCCAGCCATAAACATCAACAATCCGATGCCCGCTTTCAACGGCTCCGCCGTTAAGCCGACTTGCAGCACACCCATCCCCACCAGGGCGTAAACAGCCAGTGTCAGGTATGGCTGGGTGATAGCCGGCAGTTGAAAACCAGGCTGCTGCCCCACCGCCCACACCGCCAGGGCCATCATCAAAGCCAGGAAAAGGCGAAACGGGAGAGTGGTGGGCAGCAGGTAAGGCCCAAAGCGGATCTGCCGCTCGGCGCGCAGTTGCACCGCCTCCACGGGCGAAATGTCTGCCGGCAATTTTCCCCAATTCACCTGCCGCGCCGTCACGTACAAAATAAGGCAGACGAACATGCCTGTGAACGCTTTGACTACCGCCAGGCGCGGATCAAGCAGTTCCACAAACAAGAGCATAGCCGCCAGATATTGCAGTAGCAGCGCCAACAAAGTGACGCGCCAATCGCGCACCACCACCATCACCATCGCCATCAACAGCACCAGGTAAGCGGCAGGAAAGCCTTGCAGGAATTGAAAACGGGCCAGCCAGTCGAATAAAGTCGGGAAATCTGTAAACATGGGGTTGTCAAATAA
>CAYQYJ010000114.1:0-9468 GCA_964421605.1 uncultured Ardenticatenaceae bacterium
GGTGGTGAGTACCTTTTTGTGAAAGTAGCACGGGTTAAGAGACCCCCATCCCCCAACTCCCTTCCCCCTTTAGGGGGAAGGGGGCTTTTCGGAGAGGGCGAGGGGCGCACAGCGCCCCTCGCCCTCCATTACCCCTTCCCTGGGGATGATTATGGAGTTACTCGCTGCCAGGGGAAGGCGTAGCCAGACCGAACGAGGGCGACGGCGCGACGGGCGTGGGGGTGTGGCGGGGGAGGATGCCGGCAGGTTTTTGCGGCGCGGGCGTGAATTCGGGCTGCCCGCTGGCGCTGACGATGATGTTCACCGGGCCCAGGATGTTGTTGCCTTCGTGGGGGCATTCGTTGACACTGTTGTCCGTGTCCGCCTGCGCCCATAGTTGGTGGGGGCCGGCTGTGCCAAAGGTGAAGTTCTCCTTGATGAAGGTAACGCTTGTCCCGGCGGTCAGATCCGCCCCTTGCACGCCCCAGGCGATGTCGCCCACCAGCAGCGGCGCGGGCACGCGGTCCAGGTAGAAGTCGAGGTAGAAGTTATTGCCTTCGGGGACGTCCGTGGAACCCTGGTTGCGCATGGTCACGGAGACGCGCACGGGTTGGCCCACCAACGGTTGGGCTGGTTCCAGAGTAATACTGGTCACCACCAGGTCAATGCCTGTGGGAGCGCAAGGCGTGGGGGAGGCGGTAGGCGTGGGCGGCGCAGGCGTGTTGGTTGGCGTGGGGGAGGGCCCTGGCGTGGGCGTGGGGGGCGGCGCGCCGCCCTCGTCGCGGAAGGTGATGGGCAGGTAAAGGGTGTTCACAGGCGCGCCGGTGATGATGGTTTCGGCTACGGCAGTGTCGAACACTTCTGGGTCGTTGCTGGAGCGGGCGATGAGGGTAGCCAGAGAGACGCTGCCAATGCCGGCATTCCCCGGCGCTTCCACATAGATCGTAAATGTCTGGCTGCTGCCCGCGTCGAGGTTGAAGGAGGCGGGCACGCCTGTCACTGTCCAGCCCACATTCGTCGGCCCGCCGTTGACCGTTACCACATCTGCGCCCGTACCTAGATTCGTGACCATGAACTCGTAAGCTACCGCCTCGCCCGCCGCGCCGCTGCGCGACTGGAAGTGCGGCGTCAGAGCCACGGCAACCGCTGATGGCGCAACCACTACCGCTTCATTGATCACGCTGGCGCGGACATTGCTGTCCATGCCCGACGTAGCCGTGACCGTAATGGTGTCTACTGCGCCGGCGGCAGCATTCAGCGGTACATCCAGCGTCAGGGTAAAGCCGCCAGACGCGCCCGGAGCCAGCGTCACAGGCGCAGGCGCAGCCCCAACCAGCCAGCCCTGTGCCGAGACGGCGTCCAGAGCAATGGTATCCGTCACATTGCCGCTGTTGCCGGCAACGTGATAGAACGTTGCCTGGCTGCCGGGGGTGACGGTGATGGCGTAGCTGGGGGTTAAGGTCACGTCTGGCTGCGGAATGACGCCGACAGTGGTCGTATTGACCGCCACAGCGTAGACGCCGGGCATGACGGAGGCGGCGGTGATGGCAGCCGTATGCACCAGCCCATCGCTGCCGGGCGGCACGGTGACCGTGACCAGGATAGTCTGGCTGCCAAACGGGGGCAGCGCTACCGCGTCGGGGGCAATCGCCACGTCCCAGGGCGGATTAGAGGCATAGGTGAGCGTGACCATGTCGGCGTTATTGCCCAAATTGGTCAGCGTATGCGTGTACACCACCGGGCCCGGCGCAGTCACCGTGCGTTCGTTGTCTGGCGTGAGCGTGAGACCAAACGAGGCGGCGACGCGGGTGGTGTCAGTCAAGACGGCGCTGGCGTAGGGGGCCTGCGCTTCCGCCAGGACGGCGGCGGTGTGCAGCGTGTCGCTGAGGGCGTCAGCGGGGACCATGACGGTGACGGTGAAGGGAACGGCTGCGCCGGGCAGGACAAAGCCTGTCGCCGTGGGCCAGACAGTGACCTGCCAATCCGATGGCGCGCTGTGCAACAGGGTCAGCGTGAAGGCGTCCACGCCGTCGCCTGTGTTGGTCAGGGTGTGGTGGTAGTGGATAGCGCTGCCAGGAACCCCGACGCCCGTTTGCGGCTCGCCAATGGCTACGCCAGCCGTGTGCGAAATCGTCGTGGTGTCCACCACCGCGCGACTGGCGCTGTTGGCGGCAGACACAGCAGTGAGCGTGGTCTCGTCCACGTAGCCGGGTAGACCGCCGCTGATGGCGAAGCTGACCAGAGCGGACTCGCCAGGCGCCAGGAGGATGGGATCGGCGGGCTGCACCTCGTGGTTGAAGCCGCCGCCAGGGGGGATGGATTCATGAACGGCAGACAGGGTGTAGGTGTCGCTGAAGTCGCCGGTGTTGCGCAGGGTGTGCGTGTAGATATGCGACTCGCCCGCGTTCAGGGTGACAGCCTGGGCGATGGGGGTGAAGGTGAAGGCGGCGCGCAGCAGCCGTTCATCTGCGCCCATGTCCACCTGGCTGCCTTGCAGGCGGGGTTCCAGGTCGAAGTCTACGTCTATCAGCACGCCGTCGGATGTGCCGGCATCCTTAGCCGGCGACACAGCAGCAATGTGATAGAACGCATCCGCAAAGAGCGGGTCGGCGGTGATGCTGTGCGTGCCCGTGGGGAAGTTGGTGGGTTCAATGCTGCCAGAGGTGATGTAATAGAGGTTGTAGTCATTGTCCACCGTCACGCCTGGTTCAATGTAGAGGGAGACGCCGATGTTGTCCTTGAAGATAGAGTTAACGAAACTAAGCGCGCCCTGCGCCTGGTAGACCGCGCCGCCGGGGCCGGAGCCTTGCGGCGCAGCCAGTGAATCCACCAGGTCGGCGCGGTTATCATTAAAGGTGGCGTTTTCCAGGCGCACGACGCCGCCGGCGACGTAGACGCCGCCGCCCGCGCCTGGGGCGTTGTCATAGTTGGGCACGTTGCGGTTGCCGGCAAAAACGCTGCTGTTCACGTACAACGTTCCCGTTACCTGATACAACCCACCGCCAAACTGGGCGGCGTTGGACAGCACCCACGTGCCCGTCATCGCCAGGTCGGAGCCGGCATTGAAGACGCCGCCGCCAAACTCCGAGCCGGACGGATTTTCGGAATCAAACGGGGCGTTGCCGTCGCGGATGAACAGGCTGCTTAACGTAACCGTATCCGTCAGACCCGCAGCGACGTAGACGACGCGCCGCTCATTTTCGCCGCTGAGGACAACGGCATTGGTGATGGGCTGCGCCGGGGCCAAGAAGTCGGCAGCGTCGTAGCCGCCGCGAATAGCCACCGGCTTGTTAATGAAGACGTTGTGTAGCACGGCGTCGCTGCCAATCGTTGCTGTCACCACGTCCGTGTACACGCCAGCGGCTACCAGAATGTCATCGCCAGCTACCGCCTGGTCAATGGCCCGCTGAATAGTGGCGCAGGGGAAGTTTGGATCGCGGCAGTTGGTGCCGTCGCTGGCGCCCACGGCGGCGACGTAGCGCGTACCAGAGGCGAAGCCAATGGTGATGCGGTTCAGGGCGGCTCCTTGCACCAACGGATCAGCCGTGGAGCGGGCCACCACGCCGGGCGTAGCAACCTCGTTGGCTGCGCCCGTTTGCAGAATGGTGACGCGCAGCAGCACCGTGTAAATTTCGGTGGGGGCCAGGGTGACGGTGGCGCTGTTGACGTTCATGCCTTGCAAATCGAACAGGTCGGCGCTGGCGTGGGCTACGCCGGGGCTGGGAACCAGCAGCAGCGTGTCCACCTGGTTGCCGTTGTTTTGCACGTAGTGGGTGAAGGTGAGGACGTCGCCGGGGCGGGCCTCAGCCACGTAGTCGGGGTAGACGAGGACGGAACTGACCAGACCCACGTTGGTGGTGGCGGCGGCGGCATCGCTGCGCGCCTCATACAGCGGCGTGCCCTGCAGCGAAGCGGAGTGGCATGCGACGCGGCTGACATCCTGGATGCCGTTGGCGGCGGTGATGGGCACGGTGACGGTGAGCACGCGGCGCACGTAAGCCAACCAATCCAGTTCGATGGTCTGGGCGTCGCCGTTCTCAAATTCCACCCAGCCGGGGATGTCGCTGCTCAGGTCAATGTGCAGCGTGTCCGTGTAGCCGTGGCGCACATCGTCCGTGGGCGGCGGGGGCCAGCCCGTGTTTTCAATCTCGAAGGTGTAGGTGACCACCTGTCCGGGGACAGCCGTTTGCACGCTGGGAGCGGAGACGCGCACCTGGCAGCCGAAATCCTTGAAGTATTCATCTGCGCCCACGTCGCCCGCTTTGCCGTAGAGGCCATTGTGGTCGGGGTTGCCGTCGGGGCGGATGGTGTTGCCGGCATCGAAATCCACAAACGGATCATTTTGCGGGTCGAGCAGCGCCGGGTCGGCGATGTCAATGTTGGCGGAATCCTGGCGAATGATCGTCCCCGTCAGCCCTGGATCATGTTCAAAAACGGGCGTACCGCGATCAATGTTGGCGTCGTTGGGGGTGTTGCTGTGGAAGTTGTTGTAGGAGAGACCGCTGCTGTTGCTGCTGACCGAGTGCAAGCCGCCGCCAATGTCGGGTGCGCCGCCGGCGGCGTCGTTCAGGTAGAGGATGCTGCTATCCATTGTCAGCGGATTAGCCCCATTATAGATGCCCGCGCCGCGGTCGCCGGCGGTGTTGCCGCGCAAGGTGTTGTGGTAGAGGGCCACGCTGCCCAGGTTGTAGAGTCCGCCGCCGGAAATGCCGGCACTGTTGCCAGAGAAAATGCCATTGATGATGCGGCTGGGGCCCGCGGCGGCGTGATAGAGACCGCCGCCGTTGCCGCTGGCGCTGTTGTCCAGGAAGGCGTGGTTGCGAATCTCAAACGACGCCCCGGCGCTGATAAACGCGCCGCCGCCGTTGCCACCGGTGGCCTGGTTGCCGTCGTAGAACTCATAGCCCGCCACGGTGTCGGTGTTGCCCTCGAATAGGGCCACGACGCACGCGCCCGTGCTGCCGCCGTTGAGCAGCGTGTCCGCGCCGCTGGCGGCATAGTAGCCGCCGCCATTTTGGGCGACGCTGGCGCAGACAAACGTTTCCTCCAGGGCGACCGCGCCGCCGCCCGCCTGGTAGATGCCGCCGCCGTTGGCGTTGACGTCGTTAGCCACGCTGGCGTCGCCGTTGACCAGGGCCACATGCTGCAAGGTGACGTTGGCGCCTGTCGCCAGGCGCAGCACCCGCCCCTCGCCGCGCGCGTTCAAGGCGGTGCTGTTGGCGCCCACGTTGGGGTTGTGGTAGTCGTCGGGGTCAGAGAAGTCGGTGCGCCGCAGCGAACCGATCAGGGTCATATCCTGGCTGATGTAGCCCACCTGGAGCGTGCCCGCCCGTTCGACTGCGCCGCTGCATTCGCCGCGAGCGATGCGGATGGTGTCTATGCCGCTGCTTTCGGCGTAATCAATGGCTGTTTGCAGCACGCCGAACAGTTCCGCGCCGACTTTGATCAGGCAGCCGTTAAACTCGTCTGCGCCGATGTCGGGGGCGCTGTTGGTGGGGCGAATGTCGCCGTCAATGTCGCGCAGGACGAGCACGGACGGATCGGCTTCGTCAATGCCGCGCGAGGCGCTTTGCAAATGGAAGTCGTCCGCCTCGAAGTCGGCGTAGAACGGGAAGGCAGAAATGTTGTTGGGCCCCAGAGGCGGCAAGTTGTCGCCGTCGTAGTCGGGGCTGTTGCCAATGACGTTGTTGTAATCAATGACGGGCGCGCCGCCATCTATGTGGATGCCGGAACCGAAGTTGCGGTCTACGATGTTGCTGCGGATGTCCAGGTCGCCCGCGGCGTTGTAGAGACCCGCGCCGCGACTGTCCGCGCCCAGGGTGCGGTTGCGCACAAAGGTATTGTGGTAGATATGCGCGTTGGCGCCGCCGTTCAGATTGTACAGCCCGCCGCCGCGGTCGTCGGCGTCGTTGCGGTAGAGAAAGTTGTTGCTGACCAGGACGGGCGCGCCGCCGCTGCCCAGATAGACGCCGCCGCCGCGGGAGGCGTCGTTGTCGTGGATTTTGTTGCCATCCAGGGTCAATTCGCCCGCCGCCTGATAGAGTGCGCCGCCGTTGTTGGCTTGATTTTCAACTAGCTCGACGCCGCGCAGGATGACGGCTCCTTGATTGTAGACGCCGCCGCCGTTGGCGGAGGCGACGTTTTCGGCGACGCTGCCGCCGTCGTAGAGGAGGCTGCCATCGTTAAAGAGGGCGGCGCCGTTGGCGGCTGCGCCGTGGAACAGGCTGACCTGGTACAGATTCAGGCTGCCCGTGTTGTAGATGAGGCCGCCGTGGTTGGCGATGCCGGCATTCTCTGCCGCCCCATTCCGCAAAGTCACCTGAGTCAGCGTCACCACCGCGCCGCTGCCCACGTAGAGCGCGCGCCCGCGCCCCAAAGCGTCCAGCGTAGCGGCGGCGTTGGGGTCGAAGTTCCAACTGCCGTCAATTGTGAGCGATTGGGTGAGGATGAGCGTTTGCGAGACAGGCAGGGCGGGCGACAGGCGGCGGCTGTTGACGTTGTAGCAAACGCCGTCCATCTCAATGACGCTGCCCGCTGCCGCCACGTCTACAGCCCGCTGCACGCTGCCGTAAATCGTGGTGGGATCGCTGGTCAGGCGGGCAAAGCAGCCGCCAACTTCATCCGCGCCGATGTCCAGGCTTTGGTGCGAGGGGCGGATGTCCCCTTCGTAATCCGCCAGCAGCGGCAGGCGCGGGTCGCCCTGGTCTACCACAGGGGATTCAATGTCCAGGGTAAAGTCATATTCGGCCAGGTCGGCAAAGAGCGGGTCTACGCTCAGGTCATGGAGCCCAGGGACGGCGCTGCCGCCATAGAGGCTGCCCGCGCCGTAGACATTGTTGTAGTCCAGGGTGAGGGTGGGGGCGTTGGCGGCAAAGATACCGCTGCCGCTGCCGGCAGTGTTGCTGATGATATTGTTGCCGCGCACATCGAGCGCGCCGCCGTCCAGATAGAGGCCGCCGCCAGCCGCTGGCGGGCCGCCACTATTTGCGGTGTTGTGTACGAAGTTGTTATGCCAGATGCGCAGCTCCCCACCTGCGCTGCCCAGACCGCCGCCGCTAGCGCCAGCGGCGTTGGCGTAGATGAAGTTGTTCTGCACGGCGCTGCCGCCCACTGGCGGCCCGTCGCTGTGGTAGAGATACAGACCGCCGCCGTTGTCTGCCTGATTGTGGTGGATGTCGTTTCCGTCCACGATCAGGCTGCTGTTGTAGCCGTAAATGGCTGCGCCCATGCTGGCGGTATGGCTGTAGAGAGCGCTGTGGGTGACGGTCAAAACGGCGTTGTCGGCGCAAATGCCCGCGCCGGGGCCGTTCACGTTGCCGCGTAAGATGTCGAACCCGTCCAGCGTGGCCTGCACGCCCGGCCCCACGTACACCACCCGCCCCGCGTCGCTGCCATCCAGAAGGGTGGCGTCATTCTGCTGGGTGAAGGTCTCGTTCCAGCCGCCGCTAATGGTCACGTTTTTCAAGAGGACGAGCGTGGTGGGCACAGCGCCAGCCGCGCCGCAAGCGTTGGGGTCGCCGCCGCCGCCGCCGGGGTCAAAGAGAGTGCTGCCGCGGCATGTGCCGGCAACTTGCAGCACATCCCCCTCCTGCGCCAGTTCCAACGCCTGCTGCAAGCTGCCATAGACCACGCCATTTAGACGCACCAGGCAGCCGCCCAACTCGTCCGCGCCTATGTCAAAGCCGGTGTTGGAGGGGCGCAGGTCGCCGTCGAAGTCGGTGGTTAGCGGGGAGGCGGGATCCGCCACGTCCAGGGCGGCGGCGTCATCTGCCAGGTGGAAATCGCCCGATTCGGGGGCCAGCAGCCCCGGGGGAATGGCGTTGCTGCTGATGGAGTTGTCCCCGGGAGCGGCGTTGACGACGGGGGGCGTGGCGTAGTCGTGGTAGTAGTTGTAGTCAAGGTTAAGTGCGCCCGCGGCGGCGTAGATGGCGGGGCCGCTGCTGGCGCGGTTGCTCTGGAAGATGCTGCTGCGGATGGCGGCGTCGCCATTCAGATGGTAATAGCCGCCGCCGTTGCCGCTGCTGGCGGTGTTGCTGTAGACGGTGAGGTGGAAGAAGGCGGCGGGGCCCGATTCATGGTAGATGCCGCCGCCGTTTGCCGCCAGGTTGTCGTAAATGACGCTGCTGCTGACGTTGAGATTGCCGGCATGGTGGAACAGCCCGCCGCCGTCCGCCGCCGTATTCTCCAGAATCATGACGCTGTTCAGGGTCAGGTCGCCGCCGTATTGGTAGAGACCGCCACCGTCTGCCGCCGTGTTCGCGCCCAGGCGGCTGCGCCCGTTCAACGCCTCGTCCTCGTTTTCATGCACGGCGGTAATCAAGACGCTGCCGTTGTGGTTATAAAAACCGCCGCCCAACGTGGCGGCGCTGGTGAAAACGGACACCTGGCGCAGCGTCAGGCTGGCGTCATCGTTGTAGATGCCGCCGCCCGCGTCCTGCCCACCGGGGCCGCCGCCTAAACCGGCGGCGCTGCCGTTGAGGACCGCCAGTTTTTCCAGGGTGACGGACACGCCGCCGCTAACGAAAATGCCGCGCCCGGCGCTTTCGGCGTCAACATAGGTCAGGTCGGGCACGCGCTGGCTAAAGTCGCCGTTCCAGCCGCCCTGAATGGTCAACGGTTGGGTGATGATGACCGTCTGGCGCACCGTTTGACCGCCGATTTCGGCTTCGTTGACGCCGCGGCAGATGCCCGTTACCTGGATCACGTTGACGGCGGAATCGGCATTGATCGCCGCCTGGATGCTGCCAAAACTGTCCAGACCGCGACGGGCGCGGCAGCCGGCTAACTCGTCGTAGCCCAGGTCATACCCCTGGTCGGAGGGGCGGAAGTCGTCTTCAAAATCTACTGCCAGCGACGTCGCCGGGTTGCCGCTGTCTACGGCGGGCGACCCTGGCGACAAATGGAAGGCGGCATCCTGGAAGGCAGGGTCGGCCACAATGCGGTTGCTGTCCTGGGTGACGCCCACCACTTCTGCGGCGCTGTTTTGCCAGGTGAGGTTGTAGTTCAGGTAAGTGGCGCCCGCCTGTTGGAAGACTGCGCCGCCGCTGCTGGCGGTGTTGCTAATCAGAATGCTGTTGCCCAGGGTGACGTTGGCGCCGTTATTGTACAGACCGCCGCCGCTGCCGCTGCTGGCGTTGGCGACGTAACTGTTATGGGCCAACGTGGCCTGTCCGGCGGCGGCGTAGAGCGCGCCGCCCTGATTGGCGGCGTCGTTTGCCTGGAACAGACTGTTTTCGGCTTGCAGCCAGCCGCTTTCCAGGAAAAGCGCGCCGCCGCCGTGGCTGCTGCCGCCTGCCGCCGTGTTGGTGATAAAGCGGCTCTGTTTGATAGCCAGCGTGCCGCCAGCCACATAGGCCGCGCCGCCGCGCAAGGAGGCGGCGTTGCCGCTAAAGGTGCTTTTCGTCATGTTGACCACGGCGCCGCTGCTGACGTACAGCGCGCCGCCGCGGGCAGCGGTGTTGTCGTGGAAGATGACGCTGCTAAACCGGG
>CAYQYJ010000115.1:0-7864 GCA_964421605.1 uncultured Ardenticatenaceae bacterium
GGGGGCTTTCCCTCTTGACAGGTCTCAAGGCGAACAGGCGTGCGTGAAATTGCCGGCAGCATCCACACATTGGCAATACGTCACATTTTCCCCCTCGCCTTCCCACAACCAATAACTGACAGACGTGCGCCAACAGGGCCCCGCCCCCTCTGCCCCTTCCGCCTGTTTGAATGACCGCGTCCATTCGATGCCCAAACCGTTGCTTTCCTCTTCCTGCACCAGAAAGAGGCGCACGTGGGCGCTTTCCTGCGCCCCCAGGCGCACCTGCCCGCTGCCGGCAATCATCACCGCCAGCAGCGGCAGGGACACAATCACCAGCCAGACCAGAACCAGCAAAAAGCAGCCCAAACGCCGCAGCCATTGTTTCATACGTAACCGATAACAGTAGGGGCGTATTGCATACGCCCCTATTTTTACTATTAATAATCGCCCGCTTTCTCCGGCAGACTGGCCTCAATGGCCGGCACGTACAACTTGGTCGTGTACTCCTTCACCATCCGCTGCATGCTGAACTGCGGCGTATTGGAGCGGATCGCTTCCCGCATCACTTCAGTCCACCCGCGCGGAATATCATCCCGATCCCGCTGGTAGAAGAGGGGCACAATCTCCTGCTCCAACAACTCATAAATGGCGTTGGCGTCAGCCAAATCCTGGGCATTGGGATCATCATAGGTTTTTTCGGAGCCAATGGCCCAGCCGTTAGCCCCATTGTACCCCTCTGCCCACCACCCATCCAGGATGCTCAGGTTGGGGATGCCGTTCAGCGAGGCTTTCATGCCGCTGGTGCCGCTGGCTTCGCGCGGGCGGCGCGGCGTATTCAGCCACACGTCCACCCCTTGCGTCAGGTAGCGCGCCATGTGCATGTCATAATCTTCCAGGAAAGCCACCCGCCCGCCAAGCTGGTTGTTCTTAGCCAGGTTATACACTTCCTGAATCAGGCGTTTCCCTGGATCGTCCGCTGGATGGGCTTTGCCGGCAAACACAATCTGTACCGGGCGGTGCGTATCCAACAGAATACGGCGCAGCCGCTCCAGGTCTTTGAAGATAAGGGTGGCCCGTTTGTACGTGGCAAAACGGCGCGCAAAGCCGATGGTCAGCGCATACGGGTCCAACAGACGCCCGTTAACCAATACTTGTAAGGGATCGGCAGTGCCGGCAATCCACTGCGACCGCAGCCGTTCCCGCAAGAAGTGGATCAACTTGCGCTTCATTTCCAGGTGTACGTTCCACAAATCTTCTGCCGGCATATCCTTGACCCGCGCCCAGATAGCCGGATCATCCTGCCGCGTGCGCCACTCAGGTCCCAGATACTTATCGAACTCATCGCTCATTTCGCTCGATATCCAGGTGGGCACATGCACGCCATTGGTTACCGACGTGATCGGTACCTCATCCGCCTGCCTGTCCAGCCACACCTCATGCCACATAGCCCGCGACACCTGACCGTGCAATTTGCTCACCCCATTAGCCATCCCCGACATCCGCAGCGCCAGCACCGTCATATTAAAGGCAATCCCCCATGTTTCCTGGTGTTCGCCCAGACTTAAGAACTGCTCCCGATTGATGCCCATCTCGTCCCAATACTGGGCAAAGTAATGCTCCACCATATGAAACGGAAACGTATCGTGGCCTGCCGGCACAGGCGTGTGCGTCGTAAAGATCGTCTGCCGCTGCACAGCCGCCGACGCCTCGACGAAGCTCATGCCCGTTTGCACCTTCTCGCGGATCAGCTCCAATACCAGAAAAGCCGAGTGCCCTTCATTCATGTGCCACACGTCCGGGTTATGCCCCAGTGTGCGCAGCAGACGCACCCCGCCAATGCCCAGCATAATCTCCTGGCGGATACGCATCTCGTTGTCCCCCGAATACAGCCGCGCCGACAGTTCCCGTTCCCAGGGGTCGTTTTCGTCCACATCTGTATCCATTAAGTACAACGTTGTCCGCCCCACTTGCACTTTCCAGGCGCGGGCGAAAACGTGCCGCCCGCCAATAGGTACGCTGATCACCAAGGGGTGCCCGTGCGCCCCTAACACAGGCGCAATGGGAGCAATGCTCATGTCTAACTGCTGGTAGACCGCTTCCTGCCAGCCATGCGCCGGAATCCGCTGCCGGAAATACCCCTGGGGGTACATGAAGCCAACGCAGACCAGGGGCAGCCCCAGGTCGCTGGCTTCTTTGGCATGATCGCCAGACAGGATACCCAAACCGCCAGAGTAAATGGGCAGCGAATTGTGCAGCCCAAATTCAGCGGAAAAGTAAGCAATCGTTTTATCGGTGAGTTCGGGGTAGGTGGTATAAAACCAGCTATGCCCATTCGACATTTCCTGATCCACCCGTATCAAAACCTGGTTGTAGCGGCGCAAAAACACAGCGTCATTCACAGCGGCTTCTAACCGTTCAGGCGTGATCTCATGCAGCATTTGCACCGGATTGTGCTGCGTGCTGCGCCACAAGGTCAAGTCCAGGCGCTTGAACAGATTGCGCGCTTCCGGGTTCCAGCTCCACCACAGGTTATAGGCTAATTCGGGCAAGCGCCGTAATTTAGCCGGCATTTTTTCTTCTAGTGGCGTCATATTACATTCCTTTGCCTTTAGAGCCTGACTGTTGCCAGCGGGTCAAACCTTGTTGCTGGCGGCGCAGTCAGGTTATGCGGCCTGTCACGAAAACTGTTGACAGGTCAACTATTGACTAGGCAATTATACCATGTCATGTCAAGTCCCCCTCTCTAACCAGGGCAGGCTGCCCTTGACTGGAGGGGGATTAAGCGCTTTTTCGATGGTTAGATCAGCGATTTTTTCCACGCACCAATGGAAGGCGCTGGCCCCCATTAAGTTCACATCTATGGCCGGCGACGGGTTAGTGGGGTTAATGACGTAAGGTTTCTCGCCGGCTACGGCAAACTCGACCATATTCACGTCATAACCGAACGCCTGCGAAATGGTGATGGCGTTGTTCTCAATTTGCTGCCGCAGGGTGGGTTCCAGCGCCAGCGGCTCCGTCAGGTAGCTGCCCTTCTCCAGCGAAAATTCCAGGGTCAATACCTGACTATAGCCGATCACAAAGCAGTGGATATGTTTTTCTGCCGGCACAATCTCCTGCAAAATCATCGTCAACGTATGGCTCTGGTCGTAACGATCAATCAACTCATCCACGCTGTGCACGCGATACGATATCCGCCGCCCGCCGGTGTTGGCGTCCTTAAAAATAGCGGGCACGCCCACATACGCAATCACGCCTTCCCAATCCAGCGGATAGGTCAAATTGCGAAAACTCTCTGGTACCGTTTCCGCTTCCACCGTCTTATTAGGCAAAATAATCGTCCGCGGAATCATCATGCCCAACCGCGCAATCAGGCTGAGGCCAAAAAACTTGTCATCCATAGACCAGATATAAGGATCGTTGACTACGACACACCCCTGCAGCGCCGCATGCTTCACAAACGCCCGGTAAAACGGGATTTCGTGCGAAATCCGATCCACGATCACGTCATACCCAACGAGCTCATTGGTCTTGATACCGCTTAGCTTGATCAGTTCCGCCGTCACCTGCTTATGGCGGCGGTTCACTTCCGACATAAAGGCAGAGGGCCAACCCCATTCGCGCCCGATTAACAAACCAATGCGCTTTTGCGTCATCTTCTCTCCTTAATTCCTCAACTAACAACACGCCCGGATAGTCGCCGCCAGATTGTACCGAATTCAAGCCAGTCATACAAAACCCACCCCCCCCCAATTTCCTCCCCCCCTCCGCTTCCCCCTTCTCCCTTCTTCCTTCTTTTAGCCCCTCTCCCCCTACCATGTTATAATGCGCCACGCTACGCCGCGCCACGGCGCGTGACACACTCATTACAATCCAAACAACCCAATCTGGCTCCGCACGAGCCAGTTCGCAAAGGTGGGCGATTTTCCAAAATCACCCGCCCGAATTTGTGACGGGTCAGGGTCAGCCCTTCTGACCACTGACCACGCTCCACTGTTCACTTTTCTTGAAGGAGTTTCGCGTGAATCTACATGAGTACCAGGCAAAACGAATCTTTGCCAGAGAAGGAGTGCCAATCCCCCATGGCGACGTCGCCAGCACCCCCTCCCAGGCCCGCGCCGTGGCCCGCGACCTGGGCGGAAAAGTAGTCGTCAAAGCCCAGGTCTTAACTGGCGGGCGCGGCAAGGCGGGCGGCATCAAACTCGCCAATACGCCTGACGAAGCGGAAGCGCTGGCTCGCCGCATCCTGGGCATGAACATCAAAGGTCTGACCGTCCGCAAAGTCCTCATTGATGAGCAGTCGCCGGGCATCCAGCAAGAAATTTACCTGGCAGTCCTCATTGACCGCGGTAAACGACTGCCCATGATGATGGCTTCCGCCGCTGGCGGCATGGACATCGAAGAAGTAGCCGAAACCGCCCCCGAAAAGATTTTCCGCGTCCACATTGATCCCAACATTGGCTTGCGCCAATACCAGACCACCTATCTGGCTTCGGGCATGAACCTGCCCCAAAATCTGTGGCCCGATTTTCACAAAGTGGCTGCCGGGCTCTACGCTGCTTTTTTCAAGAACGACGCTTCCCTGGCGGAAATCAACCCGCTGGTGATCACGGGCGCAGGTAAGCTGATGGCTCTCGATGGCAAAATGTCCATTGATGACAACGCCCTATATCGCCACCCCGACCTGGAAGAGATGCGGGATGTGGACGAAGAACCGCCAGCAGAGCAGGAAGCCCGCTTGAGCGGCGTCAACTACATCCAGCTGGATGGCGAAATTGGCTGCATGGTCAACGGCGCCGGTCTGGCTATGGCTACGATGGACATTATCAAGCTGTTTGGCGGCGAACCTGCCAATTTCCTGGACATTGGCGGCGGCGCCAAGTCAGACCAGGTAGCCACGGCCCTGCGTATTATTTTGTCCGATCCCCGCGTCAAGGCTGTCTTATTTAACGTTTTTGGCGGAATTGTGCGCGGCGACGAAGTGGCGCGCGGCATCATTGAAGCCCTGAGCCAGATTGATACCAACGTGCCTATGGTCGTTCGCCTGTTGGGCACAAATGCCGAGGAAGGACTTCGTATTTTGGAAGAGGCTAATATGGCTACCGCCACCACCCTCTCCGAAGCGGCGCAGAAAGCTGTCCAACTGGCAAAAGGAGTACAGCGATGAGCATATTAGTGAATAAGAACACACGCCTGCTGGTGCAGGGTATCACCGGGCGGGAAGGCAGCTTTCATACGCAGCAGATGGTGGCTTATGGCACCAATGTCGTCGCTGGCGTGCGCGCCGGCAAAGGCGGCGAGTGGATTCATGGCGTGCCCGTTTTCGACAGCGTGCAAGAAGCTGTGGACGCCACCGGCGCCAATACGTCTGTGGTTTACGTGCCGGCACGTTTCGCCGCCGACGCCATTTACGAAGCAGCCGATAGCGGCATTGAACTGATTGTCTGCATCACCGAACGCATTCCCGTACTGGATATGGTCAAGATTTGCGCCTATCTGGATGCCAAGAATGTGCGCCTGGTTGGGCCCAACTGCCCTGGTTTGATTACGCCCAACGAAGCCAAAGTCGGCATTATTCCGGGTTCCATTGTCATGCCTGGGCCCATTGGCGTCGTTTCCCGCAGCGGCACGCTCACCTATGAAGTGGTATATGCCCTCACCAGCCGCGGCATTGGTCAGACGACTTGCGTGGGCATTGGCGGCGATCCCATAAACGGCACCAGCTTTATTGACGTGCTGCAAATGTTTGAGGCAGATCCGGAGACGGAACAAGTGATCATGATTGGCGAGATTGGCGGCGCCGACGAAGAAAAAGCCGCCGCTTATATCGCCCAGCACATGACCAAACGAGTCACAGCCTTTATTGCCGGCAGAACCGCCCCCCCCGGTCGGCGCATGGGGCATGCCGGCGCCATTGTCGAAGGCAAAAGCGGCACAGCCGAAGGCAAAATAGCCGCCCTGGAAGCTGCCGGCGTGCGCGTGGCTGCCAATCCTGACGAAATTGCCGGCATGGTCGCCTGACAATGCGCGGCGTGGCGTGGGCATCTTGCCCGCTAACCCCCTCTCCGTTTCGCTTCATTAGCCAGACCTCAACGTGGAATGCGGCTTTGCCGCGTTTCACGTTTTCTTTTTCTGGTTGCCGCCGCGCATGAATAAACTGCCATCGTTTGTCCGCCGCCTGGACGTTGGCTGCGTCGCCGTCCTGCTGATTGGCCTCATCGCCATCTGGCCCTTTATCAGCCGCGCCGCCCTGCCGCAGCAGACCGACGCCGAACTGCACATCTTCCGCCTGGCAGAACTCAGCCGGCTGGTGCGCGGCGGCGTCTGGTATCCCCGCTGGGCGCCCGACTTCTACTACGGCTACGGCTACCCCATCTTCAACTACTACGCCCCCTTAACCTACTACGTGGGGCTGCTGCCCATGCTGCTGCTGGGCGCCACCGCCGTGCAGGGCGTCAAATTTGTCTTTGTCTTGGGGCTGCTCCTGGCAGCCCTGGGCATGTACAGCTTTGTGCGCGACAACTGGGGGCGGAATGCCGGCATTCTCGCCGCCGCCGTCTACCTCTACGCCCCCTACTTGCAATATGTAGACCCCCACGCCCGCGGCGACCTGGCGGAATCCTTTAGCTTTGGCTTATTCCCCCTGGCCCTCTGGTGCCTGGATCGCGTGCGCCGGCAACCCACCGCCGCCAACTGGCTGGCAGCCACCCTGCTCACCGCCGCCATCATCCTGGCGCACAACCTCATGGCCATGATCCTGTTTGCCCTCCTGCTCGCCTGGGTATTGTGGTGGTGGCGCGCTGCGCCGCGCCCCACCCGCTGGCGACTGCCAGCCGCCTTGTCTCTCGGCGTAGGCATCGCCGCTTTCTTCTGGCTGCCCGTAGCCCTGGAGCAAGACGCCGTCAATCTCCATACCCTCATCGGACCCGGCAGCCACTTCGACTTTCGCAACCACTTCCTTTCTTGGGACGCCCTATTAGCCCCCTCGCGCCGCCTCGATTGGGGCGCAACCGAACCGGATTTCCTGTTTAATCTCGGTTTGGGTCCCTGGCTGCTGGCAGCCGCCACTATCATCGCTTTGCGGCGGCAGCCTGGCTGGCAGCGGCGGCAGGCGGCTTTTTTTGCCGCTGCCGCCGCCGTGCTGCTTTTCCTCATGCTGCCCATTTCCACCTGGGTGTGGCAGACCGCCCCCCTGCTGCGATTCCTGCAATTCCCCTGGCGGCTGTTGGGTCCCACAGCGGCGGCGCTGGCGGTGTTGGCGGGCGCGGGCGCTGCCGTCTGGTTTGGCGAATCCTCTCGTCGCCGCGCCTGGGGCATGGCGCTGGCTTTGGCGTTGACCTTAATCCCGGCCCTGCCTCTGAGCCAGATCCCCCCCTGGTCCCCTGACTTTGGCCCCACGGACACGCGCCGCATCACCGAGATCGAACTGGAAGGACGCTGGTTAGGAACGACCTCCACCGCCGACTTTGTGCCGGCAACCGTCGCCGTCATCCCTGCTCCCACCGCACAGGTGCTGCGCGGCTTGCTGCATAACGAACCCGTAGACCGCGTCAACCGCGCTGCCTTGCCCGCTGGCGCCGCCGTCGCCATCGAAACGATCACCCCCCTGCACACCCGCTATCACGTCAGCGCCCCAGAACCGTTCCCCCTGCGCCTGTTTCAATTTACCTTCCCCGGCTGGCAGGCGCGCATCAACGGCCAGGTCGTCCCCACCGAAGTTGGGCTGCCAGAAGGCTTTCTGGTTATTCCCCTGCCGGCAGGCGACCTGCAAGTGGACGTGCGCCTGGCGCTAACCCCCGTCCAACGCGCCGCTACCATCCTGTCTGCCCTCGCCCTGACCGCTGCGCTGGCTCTAACATTAAAATTTTCGTATAGCCGCCCAACC
>CAYQYJ010000115.1:7964-9464 GCA_964421605.1 uncultured Ardenticatenaceae bacterium
CCCATGCGCGTTATCAGCGGCACAGCCAAAGGCCGCAAACTGAAAATGGTGCCCGGCAGCGCCACCCGTCCCATCACCGATCGCGTTAAAGAAAACCTGTTTAACCTGGTACGCGATGATCTGGTAGGCACGCGCTGGCTGGATCTATTTGCCGGCACAGGCCAGGTCGGCATCGAAGCCCTCAGCCGCGGCGCAACGTCCGTTGTATTTCTAGACACCGCCGTCCAGGCTGTGCGCACCCTGCACGAAAATCTACGCGCCACCAACCTGACCGAGCGCGCCGTAGTGCGCAAGGCAGACGCCTTCGCCTACTTACGCCACGGCGCTACCGATCTGTTTGACGTGATCTACGTTGCCCCTCCCCAATACCGCCAGTTGTGGCTAAAAGCCCTGGAAATGATTGACGCCCAACCCGACAAACTGCTGCGCCCCGATGGTCTGGTAATCGTGCAAATCCACCCCAAAGAATACCAGGAAACCCCCTGGCAGCGCCTCCACCTCACCGACCAACGCCAATACGGCGCCACCATGCTCTGCTTCTACCGCCTGCTCCCCTCCCCCGCTCCGTAGAGCGATTTTCCAAAATCGCTCCCCCGCCCCCATCGTCAATTCACATTAATCCCAATCGTACAACTCCCCTGCTCATTACTCGTATTATCCACCACCACCAACCGCACCTGATACAACCCCGGCAGCCACCCATCAAAATTCGCGCTCCCCAGCAGCCCCTCGCTCACCGGCTGCGCCATCGTCCGCCCCAGCAAAGAAGCCCACACGTAGCCCGTTTCCGGTCCATTGACTTCCAATCTATAAAACCCAAAATTCTCCCCCGTCGCCGTGCCCCTGAACGCCACCAGACCAGAAACCGAACTATCCGCCCCCGGCGCGCTCAAATTAGTCGTTGCCGGGCAGTTGCCGGCAATCTCCTCAGTTGGCGTGAGCGGCGGCGGCGTTTCACTTAATGCCGGCAGCGTCCCCGTAACCGCCGCCGTCGCCTGCACATTCCCCGAACCCGCCGTCGGCGCCGCCTGTATCACCTCTGCCGGCAGCGTCACCGTCGGCGCCAGTGGCGGCGTCGGCGTATTCACCGGGCGGGGCGTGTTGATAGCCGGCGTGGGTGACGAAAGCGGCATGTTAAACGGATCCAACGTAGGCGTGGGCGCGCGCAGCAAATCCGCCGGCAGCGTCGGCGCAACCTTAACGTTCACATAAGCCACGCTGCCGGCAATCCCCAGCAGCGCCAACACCAACACCAGAGCGCTGTTCCGCAGCCGCCGCCCCCGTTCCCGCTCCAGATTAAACATTGCCCGGCGCAGCATTTGCCGCGCCCGCAGCAGTTCGCTGCCATACCAAAACAGCCCCAAACCACACAAAATATAAATCCAGATATCATTCCGGATAAAAAAGACGTAAACTTGTTCTATCATTGTGCGGTTATTTTCGAAAATGAAAATTTTGCCACGAATTACACGAATTTAACGAATTTTCTGGTCACTGGTC
>CAYQYJ010000116.1:0-2623 GCA_964421605.1 uncultured Ardenticatenaceae bacterium
CCGCCAATCAGGAGGGAAATGGCGTTGGGAATGGGTAGAAAGGAAGGCAAGAAGATGAGGGCCAGCAGGATCAGGGGCCCGTATTGTTCCAGGGGGCGGAGTTGGTATGCCATTTGCACCGGCAGCACTCCCGCCAACACTTTGGATCCATCTAGCGGGGCTAACGGGATGAGGTTGAAGAATGCCAGGATGACGTTGATCCAGACAAATTCAAACAAGAGAAAACCGAGGTCGGGCAAGATGGGGCTGCTGCTGCCAAATGGTATCCCGTCGCCGGTTAACATCAGCCGCAGGGGAATAGCGCCCAGGACGGCCATCAAAATGTTGGAAAGGGGCCCGGCTATGGCGACTATGGCCATGGCGGTGCGGGGGTTGCCGCGCATGTTAAGCGGGTTGACCAGCACGGGTTTAGCCCAACCAAACCCGGAGACGAGCAGCAGGATGCTGCCCAGCGGGTCCAGGTGAACGAGCGGGTTCAGGCTGATACGTCCCATGCGCCGCGGCGTGGAGTCGCCCAGGTAATCGGCGGTGACGGCGTGGGCTAACTCGTGAATGGTGAAGGCGATCATCAGGACGATGAGGCGGGCAATGAGTTGGGGAATGTCGAGATCGAACATAAGTATCCTTTCTGGAATTTCACCGCAAAGACGCGAAGAGCGCGAAGAAAAGATGTGATGCACTTTTCCAGTGTATTGCACCAGAAGAAGCGCCGTGCGTAACCATCTCTGGAATTTCACCGCAAAGACGCGAAGATCGCAAAGAAAAGATGTGATGCACTTTTCCAGTGTATTGCGCCAGAAGAAGCGCTATGCGTAACCATCGAATTTCTTTGCCAGATGGAAGTATACCTGAGAAATGCCGATGTCGTTATAATTCACTCCTTATGCCAACACAACAACCAGTTTCGATCCAACCAGGCGATATTGTGCGGCTGCGGAAGCCGCATCCGTGTGGGAGTTATGAGTGGGAGGTGACTCGCGTGGGCACAGATATTGGGCTGCAATGCCAGACGTGCCGGCGGCGGGTGATGCTGCCGCGCGGGGAGTTTCAGAAGCGGCTGAAACAAATTGTGAAGCGGAGTGGGGAGGAGACGTGATTACCTGGTTAAGCGCAGCTTATGTGGCGGCGCTGGGGGCCATGGCCGTTTATGGGCTGTTGGGTCTGGCGACGCTGCTGTTTTACTGGCGGCACCGGCGGGACGTTTTTCCCTGTCCAGAAGCGCCGGATGAGGTTTTGCCGGCAGTGACGGTGCAACTTCCTATTTATAATGAGCGGCTGGTTTTGCCGCGGCTGCTGGCGGCGGCGGCGGCGTTGGATTATCCGCGCGACCGCTTGCAGATTCAGGTGATAGATGATTCTACGGATGAAACGGCGGCGCTGGCGGCGCGGTTGGTGGCGGCATATCGGGCGCAGGGCGCGCCTATGGAGTTGGTGCGGCGGGAGAACCGGCAGGGTTTTAAGGCGGGAGCGCTGGCGGGGGCGCTGGCAGCGGCGCGCGGCGAGTTTATTGCTATTTTTGACGCCGATTTTCAGCCGCCGCCGGATTTCTTGCGGCGCACGATACCCTATTTTGCCGACAATCCGCAGTTGGGGGTAGTGCAGGCGCGGTGGGGACATTTGAACGATGGGGAGTCGGCGTTGACGGCGGCGCAGGCGATTGCCATGGATAAGCATTTTGCCATTGAGCAGACGGTGCGGCATCGGGCTAATCTCTTTCCCAAGTTTAATGGGACTGCCGGCATCTGGCGGCGGCGCTGTATTGAGGAGATTGGCGGGTGGGAAGTGGATACGGTGTGTGAGGATTTGTGCCTGAGTACGCGGGCGGTGCTGCATGGGTGGCAGTTCTGCTTCTTGCCGGATGTGGTGGCGCCGGCGGAGCTGCCTGCCAGCATTTCGGCTTATAAGAGCCAGCAGGCGCGCTGGGCGAAGGGTTCCACGCAATGTTTGTTGAAGTATGGGGGGGAGATTGCGCGATGCCGGCATCAATCCGTTGCGGCTCGTCTGTATGCCCTGTTAGCCATGTCGGCTTATAGCGCGCATGGTTTGTTGCTGCTGCTGCTGCTTTTGCTGATTCCGCTGCTGGCTTTCGACTTTCGTTTTTCACCCCATCTGGCCTGGCTGGGGATTGCGGGGGTGGGGCAGCCATTGTTGTTTGTGATGAGCCAGCAGGTTTTGTATCGGGATTGGCCGCGGCGGCTGCGGTATTTTCCGGCGATGATGTTGGTGGCGGTGGGGCTGGCCCCCAGCAACTGCCGCGCCATGGGGCAGGCGATGCTGGGCCGTCGCGCTGATTTTGTGCGCACGCCCAAGGGGGATGCGCTGAATCCGGCGCAGCGGTACCGGCTGCCGTTGGACTGGATCGTGGCGGTGGAAGCGGCTCTGGCGGTTTATGCGGCGGTGGGGCTGGCGTTGGCCTGGCAGCAGGGGAATTATGGGCCGCTGCCGTTTCTGATTACCTGTGTGGTTGGCTTTGGGTATGTGGCTTATTTGACGCTGCGGGAGCGGGCCCGTTAGGAGGAGGATGAAGTAAGAAGGAAGAAGGAAGAAGGAGGGGGGGGCTGCAGGGTTTTTGAGGGGTATGAAGGAGGGGAATGGGACGGTGGTGGGGGAGGGAATAGTTAAT
>CAYQYJ010000116.1:2723-9459 GCA_964421605.1 uncultured Ardenticatenaceae bacterium
TTTGAGGGGTATGAAGGAGGGGAATGGGACGGTGGTGGGGGAGGGAATAGTTAATTGGTGAATTGGTGAATGGGGGAGATGGGGAGGTGTTAAGAATTTTTGAATAAAATTGATATGAATGTAAATAATATTCACATTGATGTAAATTTACATGATATAAAGTATTGACATTGGTGTTGCAATATTGTATTATTTGTGCGTAGCATAAAGATAATTGATGTGTGGTGCAGTTTTATGCATCATCTGACGAGTTGAGAGTGTTTTATGAATTCTGTCATTGGTCATTGCCCCATCTGCCATGAGAACCTGGAAGTCACGCGGTTGCATTGCCGGCATTGTGACACCACGCTGGAAGGGCATTTTTCGTTGGGGCGGTTGTTTCAGCTTTCGCCAGAGCAGTTACAGTTTGTGGAAATCTTCATTCGCAATGAAGGCAAGATCAACCGCGTGGGTCAGGATTTGAGTCTTTCCTATCCGGCGGTGCGCGCCCGGCTGACAGACATTATTTATGCTCTGGGGTATGAACTGGAGGATGCGGAGCCAACCACCGTTTCTGAGGAAGAACGCCAGGAGATCTTACGGCGCATTTCAGCCGGCGAAATCAGCCCGGAAGAAGCGATCCAGCTTCTGCGCGGCGAAGCGTCATAAGCGGCGTTTAGCCAGAAACTACACAATCTGGTTTTCCAGAATAAGGAAGCGTCCCATGTTAGAGTTAGCTCCCGCCCCGCGAATTCGATTGCTCAAGCCATTTCTCCTGTTTGTGATTGTGCTGGCGGTTATTTCCTACGGCATCATTGCCCTCAACTCCCAGAATTTACTCTGGTTCAAGTCTCAAACGGTCAACGCGCGTCCGAGTCGCATTCTCGTCTTGCATTACGGGGAACAAACGCTGATGCAGCCGGGCAGCCCTGGCTTTGACGCTCTGGCGGACGCGGTGGAAACGTCTTTGAGCGAGATCCGCAGCACGGACTTAATCAGTATTGGCCTGTCCCCGCAGACATTGGCTGACTATCAAAGCAGCGCGCTGGTGCTGCAACTGCTTTATGACCAGCCGGTCAATTTTCAGACATTGGCGCGCACCGGTCGTCCTACGCAACTGTTGATTCCAATTGAAGGACGACATGCCGGCAATGGTTACTTCTTTCGCGGCGACGCCGGCGAATGGTGGTATGGCGCCATGCGGATGGGCGACCCCACGCCGATTTATGAGGCATTGGAGCAGGCGGGATACACCGTGTTGATTCCGCGCCCAACCGGTTAACGGCTGTCGCCCAAAACACACATCTTTACCCTGGAGGTATCACATGGACAACGAACATACGAAACAAGAGATTTTGGAACTGGTAGCTGCCGGCAAAATCAGCGCCCAAGAGGCTGCCGATTTGTTAAGCGGCCAGGCTGCCCCCCCGCCGCCCGCGGCGGCGATGGCTGAAGCGACAGCCACCGCTGGCGAGAAGATTGTGGTCGAAGTTGAAGAGGAAGGGGTGGCGGCGGCGACTATGCCGGCAGCCAGCGGTAAATCGCCGGCCTGGTTCCGCGTGCGCGTCAGCGATTTGCATACAGGTAAACGCCGCGTCAGCGTCAACATTCCGCTGCGCTTCGTCAAGTTTGGCGTGAAGTTGGGCGCGGGTTTTGTGCCTGAAATGCGTGGATTGGATTGGAACGAACTGAACGGCTTGCTGCAATCGAACAGTGGCGGCATGTTGGTAGACGTCGAGGATGAGGAAAGCGGCGAGCGCGTAGAGATTTTCGTGGATTAACCAGGCTCAGCCATTTGTCTGATACCTTGACAACTCTACCAATATGGAGGATAGCATGAACAAACAACGATTTGATACAGGTAAAACGCCAACGATTACGGTCAGCGAATGTCTGGGCGACCTGGTGATCAAAGGCTGGCCCGAACCCGTATTGTACATCCAGGGCGGACCCTTTGAAGCAACCGAGTCGGAAAAGGGTTACACCATCACCTGCCGCGGCAGCCTGAACTTGCGCGTGCCTGTAGCCGCCAACCTCTTTTTGGACCAGGTTCGCGGGGACCTGATCATTAAGAACATTGAAGGGGACATCAACGCCAGCGAAGTCAATGGTTCCATGATTGTTAAGATTGCCAACAACGTGACAATTGCCAACGTCTATGGCAGCTTCACGGGCAAGAATATTGACGGGCTGCTGACGGCAGACGACGTGATGCACTCGCTCAGCCTGCGCAACGTGGCCTCCACGGAAATTGGCAATGTGCATGGCGATTTTTCGGCGCGCTATGTGGAAGGGTCGGTCCAGGTTAATCACGTTATGGGCGACGTCAGCCTGAACACCGTCAATGGCAGCGTGACCATTGAGCGCACGGCGGGCGATGCCAATCTGCGTAACCTGGGCGGCGCGGCGCGGCTGGATCAGATTGGCGGCGACCTGCGCCTGACCGGTGGATTGGCGTCAGGCAAGCACGTTTTCCAGGCTAGTGGTAATATCCTGGTGCGTTGGCCCCCTGATGAACCGATTAACCTGACGGCTATGGCGCCATCCATTGTGCGCCGCCTGGAGTTTGACAGCATGACGGAAACCAAGGGGCAACTGGTCGCCCGCCTGGGCGAGAGCGAGACGTATGTAACGTTGGCAGCCGGCGGCGAGATCATACTCAAGCCGTATTATGATTCTGGCAGCGAATGGGGCGATGTGGACGCGGGCGAGATGGACGTGGACTTCGCGGTATCTATGGAAGGTCTGGGCGAGATGCTGACTTCCCAGTTGGATACGCGCCTGGAAGAGCTATCTACGCGGCTGCGCACCCAGTTTGGGCCAGAGTTTTCGCAGAAGATGGCGCTGCGCGCAGAGAAAGCGGTGGAGAAAGCGTTGAAGCGGGTGGAACATGCTCAGGAACAGGTGCGTCGTCGTTATACGCCGCCGCCGCCGCCCGCGCCGCCAAAGCCGTCTAAGGCGCGCAAGGCTTCCAGCCAGGAGCAGCTCAAAGTGCTGCAAATGTTGGAAAAAGGCGTGATTTCCGTGCAGGAAGCGACGACTTTGTTGGAAGCGTTGGAAGAGTAGGCGCGAGTCTGTAGGGGCAGGTTTCAAACCTGCCCCTATTTTGGGTTGTAGAGGAAAGTTAAAGTATGGAAGGGCAGGTTACCGTTGAGAAGTTGAGCAAGACGTACATTTCTAAGCAGCGCAAGGGGTTGTTTAAGGCGGAGCGCAAGGAAGTGCCGGCATTGACGGAGGTGTCGTTGGAGATCAAGCCGGGCGAGATTTTTGGCTTGTTGGGCCCCAACGGCGCTGGCAAAACGACCCTGATCAAATGCCTGACCACCTTGCTTTTGCCCAGCAGCGGCGCTGCCTGGGTGAATGGCTACCAACTGACCCGCGAAGACGATGCCATTCGCGCCAGCGTGGGGTGTATGCTCATGGGTGAGCGCGGTCTCTATTGGAAGCTGACCGGACGGGAAAACTTGCTCTTTTTTGGCGCGCTGTATCATTTGCTGCCGGCAGAACGCAAACGCCGCGCTGCCGGCATTATTGATCGGCTGAACCTGGGCGAATACATTGACCGCGCCGTGGAGACGTACTCGTCGGGGCAGAAGATGAAACTGGCGTTTGGCAAAGCCTTGATTAACGATGCGCCTATCCTGGTGTTGGATGAACCCACCAATACGCTGGACGTGCCCTCGGCGCGGGAGCTGCGGGCGACGGTGCGCGAACTGAACCAGGAAGGCAAGACCATCATCTATACAACGCACATCATGTCTGAGGCGGAGACGCTATGCGATCGCGTGGCAATCATTGATCGGGGGCGGGTGATTGCGTTGGGCGACGTGCCAGAGCTAAAGCGATCCCTGCAGCGGGATAGCGTCATTCGTCTGGAAGGCGTCATCTCCAACAATGCCGTGTACGCGGCGCAGCAGCTTCCAGGGGTGAAACACGTGGCGATGGCTGCCGCCAATGGTCACAGCCAGATGACGGTGGTGGCGGCGGATCAGGCGGGCGTGCTGCCGCGCCTGGTGGAAACGTTGGGGGCGCATGGGGCGGTGCTGCAAAAAATCGCCCCGGAAGAGGCGACCCTGGAAGACGTGTTTATCGCCCACACCGGGCGTACTCTGGCAGACGATACGCGCGTTAAATGATGTTATGCCTTTGGGACTCCTCGTTACACTCGGAATGACAAGTGATAATTTCGGAATGACAAGGGAAAATTGAGGTAATTTTTATGATGCAGCCAGCTCCTACCGTCCGCGCCACAGGCATGAAAAGTTTCATGGTCATGTGGGTCGGTCAGTTTGTGTCCCTGATTGGCAGCGCCATGACGGGTTTTGCCATTCCTATTTACATCTTTGGCGAGACAGAGCGGGTGCGCGAGCTGGCCCTATTGGGGCTGGCTTTTATGCTGCCGCTCATTATCTTTAGCCCCGTGGCCGGGGCGTTGGTGGATCGTTCCAATCGCAAACTCATGATGATGCTGAGCGACATAGCCGCCGGCTTAACGACCATCGCCGTTCTCATTCTGGTGTCGCAGGATGCGCTGGAAATCTGGCATTTGTATATCACCAATGCCATCAATGGCACTTTCCAGACGTTCCAGTGGCCGGCTTATTCGGCGGCCATCAGCATGATGGTGCCGAAAGAGCAATATGGCCGGGCCAGCGGGTTAATGGGGCTGGCGGAAAATGGTTCGGGCATTTTTGCGCCGCTGTTGGCGGGCACGCTGTTGGGCTTGATTGGGCTGCGCGGCATTTTGCTCATAGACGTGCTCACGTTTGTCTTTGCGGTGGGCACGCTGTTGTTTATTCACGTGCCGCAGCCGCCACAGACGGTGGAGGGACAGGCCGGGAAAGGCAGTTTGCTGCGCGAATCAACCTATGGTTTTCAATATATTTTGCGGCGGCCCAGTTTGTTGGGGTTGCAGTTGGTGTTTCTGTTTGGCAACTTTGTGGCCTCGCTGGCGTTTACCACACTGGCGGCGATGATCCTGTATCGCACGAATCAGGATGCGCAAATTTTTGGTCTGGTCTCTTCGGTGGGCGCGGCAGGCGGTGTGGTCGGGGGGGTGGTGATGAGCGCCTGGGGTGGGCCTAAGCGGCGCGTGCATGGCGTCTTGTCGGGGTGGTTTCTGAGTGGTTTGTTGGGCATGACGCTGCTGGGGTTGGGGCAAACGTGGCCTGTGTGGGCGGGCAGTCTGTTCCTGGGCGCGGTGTTGGTGCCGATTATCAACGGCTCCAATCAGGCTATCTGGCAGACAAAAGTGGCGCCAGACGTGCAGGGGCGGGTTTTTTCGGTGCGGCGGTTAATCGCCTGGGCTACTAATCCGCTGGCGCAGTTGGCGGCAATTCCGCTGGCGGACTCTTTGCTGGAGCCGGCTATGCGCGAAGGGGGCCGGCTGGTGAATACGTTTGGCTGGCTGGTGGGCACAGGACCCGGCGCAGGGACGGCGTTGATTTTCGTGTTTGGCGGCCTGGCGGCGGCGGGGATTGGCTTGGCGGGTTATTTAGTGCCGGCAATTCGCAATGCAGAAGATATTTTGCCCGATCATGATCAGTTGGAGCGGGTGGCGCCGGCAGCGGCGGCGGCGGATTAAGGGGTCAGCCCCTGGCAAACAGGCAGGCTAATGGGGGCGGGTTTCAAACCTGCCCCTACATGGATGGTGTGCGTAGATGACGACGGCTTATCGAACTTCGACCATACGCCACACGCTTTCGGCGATGTGGGCTGAGACGTGGCTGCGGCTGGTGAATGTATCCCGCTACCCAGGGCAGTTGGTGATGCAGATCATTGTGCCCATCGTGTTTGCGGCGATGCCTATGTTGTTAGGGCGGGCGACGGCGGGGGGAGACGCCGGGGCAAATTTCGAGGCGAACACGGGCACCACGAACTACGTCGCCTTTTTGCTGATTGGCTCCAACGTCTTTTCCATTGTTTCCAACGCCTTCTGGCACATTGCCAACTGGATTCGCTTTGAACAAGAGACTGGCACGCTGGAAGCGGTTTATCTGACGCCTACCAGCAGCATTACCCTGGCTTCTGGGGTGGCTATTTACAGCGCGGTTCGTGGCGTCGGGTCTGGCCTGATCGCCTATATTTTGGGCTGCCTCATCTTTGGCGTCAATCCGTTTCAAGGGGACGTGTTGGTGGCGCTGCTGTTCACCTTTGTCGGCTTGATTCCTCTGTATGGGTTTACGCTGTTGTTTGGGGCGCTGGTGCTGCGGGTGAAGGAGTCTAATGCGTTGATTGGCTTGATGCAGTGGGTGGTCAGTTTCCTGATGGGCATCTTTTATCCGGTGACGGTGCTGCCCCCATTCCTGCGGCTGGCGGCGCAACTTTTCCCGCCGACGTGGATGGTCAATGGGGTGCGGTCGTCGCTGTTAGGCGTCGGCTTTTTCCTGGAGACGTGGTATCTGGATTTTGCGGTGCTGTGGGTTTTCTTGTTGATTGTGCCTTTGTTTGGCGCCTGGGTGTTTGGGCGGGTGGAGTCTGGTTTGCGCCGCAATGAGGGCATTGGCACGTTTTGAGAATAGAAGCAACTTTTCACCGCAAAGACGGAAAGAACGCAAAGATAAAGAGGTCTATACGGGAGTCGCCTGAGCGGCTCAGCCATCGAGCGGCTGTATAGTTACGAGTAGAGGGCAAATGATACAGAGTGAACGGCTGAAGCCACAAACAAGAGAAACGTATCACGGATGGGGGGCGACGTTGAGCGCTTTTGCGGCGATGGTGCGCAAGGAGTTCACCATCATGCTGCGCTATCCCGTGG